>CAYSPB010000011.1:0-43681 GCA_964432695.1 uncultured Nannocystaceae bacterium | reverse complement strand
GACGCTCTGCGAGCACCTCGGTGACGTTCTGGGGTGGGGCCGCGGACCGGTCATCAGTCCGTAGCAGGGCCTCGACCACGCCCTCGAACTCGCGCCGGGACTCGGCCAAGCAGGCCATGCGCAGGTCCATGACCTCGACGCTCTGCTCCTGTGTGACCCGTGTCGCCTCGCACGCCCGGCGATGTCCGTCGAGCCAGGCGGCGGCATAGCGGTCGAGCTCGTTGGCGACCTGCTCGGTCAGGAGCACCTCACCCCATTGCTGTGAGAGTGCCTCGCGATGGCTGGTGTCCCACACCGAAGCGAGCAAGGCGGGGCCTCCGGTGCACACGGCATCGTCGGTATCCGCCAAGACGGCTGCGCTGGTGAGCAGACCTCCAAGGGCAATCGCCACGGCAGCCGGGCGCACGCGAGAGGGAGACAACAGCGCGCGCAGCTCGGACAGCAGCGCTTCCATCGACGGCCAACGCTCACGTGGGTTGGCGCTGAGGCCTCGATGCAAGATCGTCCGAAGCCGGGCCGGGGTTTGCGAACGCGCAGGAGGCTCGTGAATCTCTCCGTCCCGGATCTGCTTCATGAGCAGGGACATCGACCGGCCGACGAACGGACGCCCGCCGTAGACGGCCTCGAACAACGTCACGCAGAAGCTGAACTGGTCGCTGGCATGGTCGACCACCTCCTCCCGCATCTGCTCGAGGGACATGTATGCCGGGCTTCCCAGCACGTGTCCCGTCTGCGTGAGACGCTGCTCCACCATCGAGGTGGAAGGCGTCGTTTCCTCCTCTAGGTCGACGGGCGCGGAGGCCGACGCGGCGCTTACGTTCGTCGGGTCGCCGGTCGTGCGCGCGAGCCCAAAGTCGACCACGCACACTCGCGCTCGTCGATCATCACGTTGCTGGGCTTGATGTCGCGATGCACCAAGCCCTGTTCGTGAGCGGCAGCCAAGCCGGCGCCCGCCTGGAGAAACACCTCGATGCAGGCGCGCCAGTTCGGTCGCGGCACTTGCTTGATCCACTGGCGAAGCGTTCGCCCGCCGACGAGCTCCATCACGATGAATGCCTGCCCTTCGAACTCCCCGACCTCGTGGACCTGCACGACGTTGGGGTGCGACAAGCGGGCTAGCGCCTGCGCTTCGCGGACGAGTCGGTCGGCCTTGGCCGCGTCCGCGTCCCGTCGAAGCACCTTGATCGCGACGCGCCGATCGAGTGAGCGGTCGAACGCCTCGTATACCTGACCCATGCCGCCGATGCCGAGCCGGCTCAGGACGACGTAGCGACCGATCGTGCTGGGCGCCGTACCGTTGCCGAACAGCCGCTGGCGCGTGGCGTCGAGCAGCCACCCGAGATCCTCGTCGCGGGGCCGCGTACCGACCGGCGTCGTCTCGACCCCCGAAAAAACGCCGGCATCATCGTGTTCCATGCATGCGGCCCGAAGAAACGCTAGTCGACATGCTGCGGCATCGTCCAGTCCGGCTTTGGTCCTCGGGGGTGTTCAGAGCCCCGACAGTGGTCCCATGTCGTCGTCGAGGTCGCCGTAGCTGTCGACGCTCATGCCGAGCGCGTTGAGCACGGAAACGAGTAGTCGGTTGTGGCCGAGGTCGTCGAACTGAAGGAAGCGCCCTGGGTTGAGGCCCGCGTTTCGCCCTCCGGCGAGGATGAACGGCACATTGTCGTGGGAGTGGTTGTTACCTTTGCCCAGCTCGTTCCCCCACAGCACGATTGTGTTGTCGAGCAGCGTGCCGTCGCCTTCGGGAATCGCGGCGAGGGCCTCGACGAAGTAGGCGACCTGTTCGGCGTACCACGTGTTGATCTCCGTGAGCTTCTGCTTGGCGCCACCATTGCTGTCGCCCTCGTGGCTGAGATCGTGGTGGCTCTCCGAGATGTCGAGCCAGGGGAACGTCTGCGGACTCGTGGATCCGTTCCACATGAAAGTCGACGCGCGGGTGAGGTCGCAGGCGAGCGCGGCCGCGAGCAAGTCCATCTGGAGGCGCGTGACGGCGGGATAGTGCTGGGTGGAGAGGTGGTCCTCGACGCCTTCGAGCTCGGGCACTTCGCAGCCCTTTCCCACGCCGCCGAGGTCGAGCCTGCGCTCGATTTCCGAGAGCCCCTCGAGGTGTGCATCGAGCTTGTGCCGGTCTTCGACCCCGATGCGTGCGTTGAGTGCCTGCGTTTGCGCCACTACGGTGTCCAGGACGCTGCGACGCTCGGCGCGAAGGCGCGCCAGCTCGGCGACGTCTTGCCCAGCCTCGGCGAATAGGCGCTCGAACACCTGGCTAGGGTCGCTCTCGGGGGGGATCGGTTCGTCGGGGCCGGCGTACGAGAGCCGGTGGCGAACGTTCGAGCCGGTGACGCGCACTCCGAGCTCGAGGGAGGAGAAGGGCGTCTGACCCTTGATGTGCGCCGCGTAGGCCTGGTCGATCGAGGTGCCGCGTCCCCAGCCGCCGCTCGCATTGCCGCCACCACCCATGTCGCCGTCGAAGAGACCCGCGCCCGAGGCAAACTTGCTCGGCCCCTGCATATGGCGGTTGCCGGCTCCGCCGGGGAGGAAGCGGAGGCCGTCGATGACGGTGACCTCGTTCTTGACCGACTCCAGCGGTGCGAGAATCGGGCCGAAGCTGAAGTCGTTCACGCCACCCTCGGGCAGCCAGTTCTCGCGAATGGTGCCGTTGGCTGAGAAGAGAACGACGAGCCGCAGCGGCGGACCATCTTCGGCGTTGGCCTGCAGGAGGGGGACGAAGGGGCTCAGTGCCGCGCCCGCACCGATTCCTTGCAGGAGGGCGCGTCGGCTGAATCGTGCATGGGGTCGTTTGTGGTGCGTCATGGATCTACGCCTCGGGTCGATGGATGAAACGGAAGCTGTCGGACGTGACGACCGCGAGCAGGAGCTCATACAGGTCGTCATCGGACTCGATGAAGGTGTCCAAGACGGTCTGCGCTGCGCAATCGTCGTCCGTCGTGGGGACGCGCCCGAGCGCGAAGCTCATCCACTGCCGGGAGACGCAGCGGCGCACGTCGTTGCTCTGCGCGAGCGCGTGCGCCAGCTCGACCGCGCCGACGAAGGTTCCGTTGGCGTCGCTGGTGTTTACGAGTTCTCCGGAGGCGTCGACGGGCAGCTCGCCCTCGTGCGTTCGGTAGACGCCGACTGCGTCGTAGTGCTCGAAACCGAAGCCGATGCCATCGATCAAGACGTGGCATCCCGCGCACGCAGGGTCGGCCGTGTGTTCGGCGAAGCGCTCCCGCGTGGTCGCGTTGGGGTCGGGGTCCGGCGGGACGTCGTTGGCGTTCTCCGGTGGCGGAGGCAGGATCTGGCACAACAGGTTTTCGCGAACGAGCACGCCGCGGTGAACCGGCGAGGACTGGTCTACGTGGGCGTGCTCGGCGAGGAACCCTACCTGGGTGAGCACGCCAGCGCGCTGCTCGGGGTCGAGCTGGACCGGGTCTCCTGGTCGATACCCCGGAGGCGTGTCGAGGCCATACAGCGGGAACAGCGGCTCGGAGAGAATCGAGCTGGACGACGTCAACAGCGTCTGTAGCCGCGCATCGTCTTCGAACACGACCCAGTTTGCGAAGTCGATCGTCTCGCGTTGCATGGCGTCGACCACGGCATCGTCGAGCTCGGGATACAGCTCGGGGTCTTTCTCGAGATGGTCGAGCTCGTCCAGGCCGAGCCACTGCACGTGGAAGGAACCGATGGCCTCTCGCGCCTTGGGGTCCTCCAGCATTCGCTCCGCTTGCTCCCGGACCTGCTCGGCCGACGAGAGCCCCCGCGCGTCGGCGAGGTCGAGCAGCGCGTCGTCGGGGATCGAGTTCCACAAGAAGAACGAGAGCCGGGACGCGAGCTCGTAATCGGTGAGCGCGACGAGCGTTTCGCCATTGGATCCGGCCGTGCCGAGCTCCACGTGATAGAGGAACTGCGGCGACTGCAGCATCGCTTGGACCACGAGGCGAATGCCGGTCTCAAAGCCCTCGGCCTCGGCGCCGTCGCGGTAGAGGTCTTCATAGACTGCGAGTTCCGAGGCCTCCAAGGGGCGCCGGAGCGCACGACGTCCGAAACGCGCGATGAACGATGATGCGCAGGCATCGGACTGCGCCGCGTCGTCACACGAGACCAGCGTGTCCACGTTCTCGGTTGCGACCCGTGCGAGGTCTTCGGCGGCATCCATGTATTGCTCGACCTGGAGCTCGCTGACCGGAGTCGCGACGTTGCTCCGGAACGGGCCCGCTTTTTCGTCGGCCGGAAATACCGATGCAGCGTGGACGTCGAGCCCTAGTAGGTCCGAAATCGCGCGGTCGTATTGGACTCGCGTCAACCGACGCATCGGCTGCCGCCCGACCGTCCGCTGGGCGCACGCCGTGTCACCGGGGTCGGCATCGTCGCCTGGATTCGCGTCGCCGGTCTCGGCTGCGTCGTCGTCCTCGATGCCGCTGTCGCCCGCGACCGTGTCGGAGGCTCCCGTCTGCCCCAAGGGATGCTCCACGCCTGTGTAGCAGCCGGGCAGCACCGTGAGCAGCAGCCCGGCCGAGATTCGCGTTGTGTCCTTCATGTCGTGCCTTCCTCCGACAAGCCCGCGCGTCCGTGGACGCGTGGTTTGGGGTCACGTCGGCCCCTCCCGTCGAGGGTTTCGAGTTACGACCGAGGCCCGGTCGATCACGCGAACGAAGGGCTTTTTTCGTGCCCGCAGACACGACTCGCGCAGTCGGTCACTCGCGACCGGCTGTCGGGATCGGAATCGTACGATCGAGCAGCAGCCGAATCTCGTGTGCCCACTGCTCGAGGTCTTCGGGGCGGGCATCTTCGCGCTCCGAAGCTGGGCGCTCGCGTGCGAGCTGCTTCGACAGTCGAGCCTTGCCAAGGCGGAGGCGCCCGCGAACGGTCGCTTCGGGAATGCCGAGCAGCTCACCGATCTCTCGGCCGGACAACCCCTCGAAGATGTTGAGCTCCAGCGCGATTTGGAAGTCGAGGGGGATACAGCGCATCGCATGGGCCAGCCGCCGCAGCGTCTCTTTTCGGGCCAGCTGGGTGGTCAACGAGCCCTCGTAGAGCTGTTCGAGGCAGAGTTCGCCGAAGTCGACCTTCTCGCGTTCGCGCTTGTACTTCTTGCGCAGGAACTGCTGCAGCGTCTTCACGGCGAGGCGGAAGACGAAGCGAGAAAATGGCACTTCCGCGCGGAAGGTATCGCGGCTCTCCGTGCAGGCGAGAAACGTCTGACTGACGAGCTCCGCAGCGTCTTCGGGGTCGTTGACCTTGTTGTGGAAGAAGCGCCCGATGGCCGCGAAATGCCGCTGAACGAGGGTATCACCGGCACCGCGGTCGCCCTCTCTCCACGCGCGCAGCAGCTCCCAGTCGTCCTGTCTCGTCCGCATCCGCTCCCCCCGCGGCACATCCTACGGCGCGATGCCGAGGACGGGAAGGCAGGTGTTCCCGGCAATCGTGCAAGGCGGAGCGCGAGCGCCGGGGTTCGCCTCCACGCTGGCGCGTGAGGGCGGCTCATCCGGTCCCGGGGGTTCGTCCCAAACCGCAGGACCCTCCGTACGCGGTTGGGTACGGTCGAAGCTCCATGGGGACGTGTCGGCTGGGCTGGGTGGCGATGGTGGGGCTGGGCGGTGGCTGTCTCACAGACCCCTCGCCGGCGAAGAGCGTCGAGTCCGTCGCGACGACCTCGGGCCCGACGGCTTCGAACGGGGACCCAAGCTCCAGCTCGTCGGGGAGCGAGCCTACCGGCGGGTCCGAGTCGTCGACCGGACCGACGCCAGGCACCGAGTGCATCGGTTTGGACGAGACAGCGTGCTCGGAGCACGAGGCCTGCCAGGCGATTTACGGCGCGCCCGTCGACGCGGTCGACGGGGCCCTGTGTCTTCGTCCGTCGTCGTTCCTCGAGTGCGAGGGCCGGGGCTTCTGTTTCACGAACACCACATTTTCCTGCGACCCCGCCGGGGGACCACCGCACCGCTTCAGCGGCTGGTGCATGCCTCAGGGGTGGGTCGAGTGCTGGCCTGACGTCATCCCGACGGAGCGCTGTGACGAACCCCCGCTGCCGGAGCGCGGTTCATGAGCGGAGCGCGGCGCGAAAGTCCTCGGCGTAGGCTTCGAGCGCACGGGGCGGGTGCCCGGTGAGATGCTCGACGTTGCCGTTGACCTCCGCTGCGACGCCCATGCGCACGACCGCGAAAAGGCCCACGAGCAGCTCGATGTAGTCGGCGGGTAGACCTGAGGGCGCAAGCTGCTGGCGGAACGCATCGTCGTCGATCGATTGGTAGGTGAGCGCGCGACCGGTCGCGCGCCCGAGCACGTCGGTCGCTTCGGCATGGGTAAGCGCGGAGGGGCCGGTGAGCACGTAGGCTCGGTCCAGCTCGATGTCTTCGCGGGTCAAGGTCGCGGCCGCGGCATCAGCGATGTCGCGTGCGTCGATGAACGCAACCTTGGCGTCTTCGGCAGGGAGGGTCAGCATGCCCTGCTCGCGGATCCCATGGCCCCAAAACGTGTGGAAGTTCTGCGAGAACCAGGTCGGCCGAAGGTGTACGAACGGAACCGCGCCTGCCTCGATGAAGCGCTCGAGCTGCCGGAACGGGATGCCGTCGTCAGCATCGACGCCCTGCGCCGTCATCGTGACGATGCGATCGAGCGTTCCGGTTGCGGTCGCGGCTTCGACGAACGGACGAAGCAGCGTGAACTGGTTTGCATGTCCGGGAGGTGAAAGCAGGAACAGCCGGTGCACACCCTCGAGCGCTGGGCCCCAGGTGGACGGGTCGGCGAGGTCGACCTTCACGGCCTCGCCGGGTCCATCGTAGGCCGCTGGGTTCCGCGTTGCGGCGCGCACGGTGTGACCCAGGGCGACGAGTGTTCGGACGAGGTCGCCGCCAACGGTGCCGGTCGCGCCGAGAACGAGGATGGAACGTGGGGATGCGGGAATCGCGGTCATCTTGAACTCCTGAGCTGTTGGGATATGGTGAGGAGGCTGGGCTGGAGCGCCGTTTCTTGGCCTCTGAGCCTCAAGGTGAATCTCGAGGCAGCCATGCACCATCACCCAGCGGAGCGATCACATGTCCAATCGTCTCGAAACAGTCTCGGCCGTTGCCCCCGGACCGGCGAGCGAGCTCGACCTGCTCGCGGACATCGTTCGTAGCTCCCACGTTGGCACCCTCAGTGCGCGCGGGTGGTACGCGGGCGCCTGGTCGCTCCGGTTCGAAGCCAGTCGCGACTGTGGCTTTCACATCGTAACGGCCGGGGAGGTCACGCTTCAGCTCAACGATGGCACCGCCCATGCGCTGCATGCCGGCGACGTGGTGCTCGTGTCGGCGCCCCACGTCTTGGCCACGGATTTGCGTCGGCGGCCGAGGCCGTTCTCCAAGGAGGTGGCCGCTGGCATGGCGGTCGAGGAGGCCGAGGCGGACACGGGATTGCTGTGCGGCGCCTACCTGCTCGACGACGTCGCGCAGCACCCGGTGTTCTCGAATCTTCCCGAGACGATCATCTTGCGGGCGGGTGCACGCGATCCGTCGGTGGACGCCATGATCGCGGTGCTCGACGCCGAATTCCGAACCCATGCGCCGGGCAGTCGCGCGGTCGCGGACCGCCTCATCGACGCGATGCTCGTGTACATCCTGCGCCACTGGGTGCAGAGCGACTGCCCACGAGCATCGGGGTGGCTCAAAGCGCTGCGGGATCCCGTGCTGGGCCGCGCGCTCGCGCTGATCCATGGACAGTACGCACAGACGTGGACGCTGGAGCGACTCGCCCGGGCCTCGGGGACCTCACGGGCATCGCTGGCGCGACATTTCACCGCCGAGGTTGGCACCTCACCGATGCAGTTCCTCACCGAGCGTCGTCTCAGCGTGGCGCGGGGGCTGGTGCAGAACACCGCGATGTCCCTCGATGAGGTCGCGACGGCCGTCGGGTATGCGTCGGGCTTCTCGCTCAGCAAGGCCTTCAAGCGCACCTACGGAGAGTCTCCCCGCCGACTCGCCCCCGCCTGAGGCGACGCGATGTCGCATGCGTGCGTCGGCGCGCGTCGTTCTGGCTCACCGCGGCGTTCGTCGGTTCGGCGATGTTGCGACGTTCGTCTGGCCCGCGCGTCGTGCCGTCGTGCCGTCGTGCCGGACGTTCGACTGGGTTTGTGGTGGCTGACGTGCGCTGGCGTTTTCGGTGGCGCCGCATTCGGGCTCGGGGGTCCGAGGGTGCTGCTGTGCTGGTGCTGAAGCGGCGCTTGAAGGCACGAATGAAGTTCGAGAGGTTCCCATACCCGCGCGAGAAGCAGGCTTGAAGCTGGCCACGCGACGGCCGCACAGCGAAGCTCTGCATATCAGCTCGAAGAGCATGCAGGAAAGCTCCGATCGGTTGGTCTCGCGCGGACAAGGTGCTGGTCTGTGGTGAGGTCTACCCGATCCGGCTTACCTGTCTACGGTTCTGACGTGCCCCACGGGAACACCATGAACCGAACCACTACGCTTTCCACGATGTTGCTTGCTCTCGCGCTGGTCGGCTGCGGCGACGACACGGACTCGGCCGGCGACGCGTCATCGACTACGCAGTCGTCCACCGAGGAGTCGGGCGATGACTCGACGACCGCCGAGGCGTCCGCCACCGGTGGCTCGACGACCACTCCGGACTCGAGTGATACCGGGACTCCCGGCGACAGCTCGACCGGGGGGGGCAGCGCGAGCAGCAGCTCCGGCACTGGCGTGGAGCCCGAAGAGCCTATTGTCGTTCCGCTGCCCGGTGCGTCCCTCTTTCCCGAGGGCATGACCGCCATGGCAGATGGCACGTTGTTCATCGGCAGCGTGGGCGAGGCCCGCATCCTTCGGATCGACCCTCCATACGAGGAATCGGACGTCTCGGTGTTCGCGGATGGGCAGCTCACGCGGGCTGCAACCGGCGTCTTCGTCGACGAAGCCCGCGGCGTCCTGTTGGTCTGCGACTCGAACCCCGGTGACCCCGTCGGCAGCGGACTGTCCGTGCTCGACCTCCAGGACGGGATGCGTATCGTCGAACATGTGCTCGATCCGGCGGTCGTGGATGGCCCGGTACTCTGCAACGACGGACTCATCGCAGAGGATGGTGCTGCGTACGTCACGGACTCGTTTGGCGAGCGGATCCTCCGCATTGCGGACGTCGGCGTCGAGGATGCTGCGGTAGAGGTCTTCGTCACCGATCCTCTGCTCGGAGCGCCCGAAGGGGCATTTGGTGCCAACGGTCTCACCGTGCTCGATGGTGAGATGTACGCGGTCAACTTCAACGCGGGAACGCTGGTGAACATCGAGCGCGACGATGCCGGGGTCGCGACTGGTGTGGTGGACGTTCCGCTCGTCGACGATGACGGCCGGGCGGTGAACCTCGTTGGCCCCGATGGCATCGAGCCTGGAGACGACGGCAGCCTGTTCATCGTCGAGAATGGAATCTTCGCGTCGGGGGCCGGAAACCGCGTCGTGAACGTGACGTTCGCTGCTGGCCAAGGCACCGTGCGCGAGGTTGGTGGGCCGTTCGATGTGCCTACCGCGGCCGCGCTCACCGAAGACGCGCTGTGGGTCTTGCAGAGCCAGTTCGACCACCTCTTCGGCATCGACCAGAGCCCGCCAGAGCCCTTCACGCTCATCGGCCTTCCTCGCTGAGCTGGGCCGATTGACGGTCGCGCCGGTTCACCCACCCCAGACCTTTCCACGATACGATCGAGGGTGGATGGACCGGCAAACTGAGATGGAGGCCTTCGTCGCGGTGGTGGAGGAGGGGGGCTTCTCCGCCGCTGGACGGCGCCTGCGCCTGACGCCGTCCGCGGTGAGCAAGCAGGTTGCGCGGCTCGAGGCGCGTCTTGGCGTCGCGCTGCTGCTGCGGACCACCCGCGGCGTACAACCGTCCGAGAGCGGTACGCTGTATTTCGAGCGTGCCCGGTCGCTGCTCGGAGAGCTCGCGCGACTCGACCGAGAGGTGACCCATCTTGGGGACACGCCGGCGGGGTTGGTCCGCGTGAGTGCACCGCCCCTGATCGCTCGGGCCGCGCTCATGAAGGTGTTGCCCGACTTCTTGGCGGCCCACCCTCGTGTGCAGATTTCGCTGCAGCTCAGCGATCATTTCGTCGACCTGGTACGAGACCGGTTCGACGTTGCGGTGCGCGTGGGGGCATTGGACTCGGCATCGTTCGTGGCGCGTAAGGCCGGTCGGCTCGAAAAAGTGGTCTTGGCCTCTCCGGCGTATCTCGACCGGCATGGCGTTCCGACATCGCCCGACGACCTCGCGCAGCACAACTGCTTGGGCCTCGCGGTCAACGAGGGCGTCACGAATCGGTGGTCGTTCGTCCGCGACGGGCAGCCGCTTGCGGTCGACGTACGGGGCCGCTTCGAAACTGACAGCGCCGGGGGCGTGCACGAAGCTGCGGTGGCAGGTGTGGGAATTACGCGGCTGTCTCGTCTCGCGGTGGCGGACGACCTCGCCGCGGGCCGCCTGGTTCCTCTGCTGGAGCGCTACGCAGACCCCGAGGGCACGCCCATGCACGTTGTCTACCCCTCGGCGCGCCATCCTTCGATGGCGGCAAAGGTGGTTGCAGACCTCTTGGTCGACGCGCTGAAGAACGCTTTGCCGTGAGGGCACCAAAGGAGTTCACGGGGGGCTGGGAGGCGTGGCAGCTACGGGGGAGGGCGCCGCGGCGCCGGCGCCCAGGCCAGCAAGCTTCCACCCGTGCGATTCGTGTGTCCGCGGGGCCTGCTTCCCGTGCGTCCGAACGCATGTGCATCGATCGGTGGCGTTGCGGACATAGGTCTCTCGAATGAATGATCCACTCACGATCACGTGGGACGTCGATCCCGTGATGGTCCACATCCCGAGAGCGGCCGTGCTCGGCATCATGGGGGCAACCGCGCTCTTGCAGCTGGTCATCGGCCTGAACAAGAAGAGCCGAGAGTCCCTGACGTCGGCAGCTCTGGTGGGTGCGCTGGCGTTCGTAGCCTGGGGTTTCATGGAGGACTCCTGGGAGCTGCGCTACTACCCCATGATTTTCATGGTCGTGTTCGTGGGGGGGCGCGCACTCATGAACTGGCAGATCACCCGGGGGGGAGGTCAGCGAAACGAAGCTGACCTCTTCATCATGTACGGCGTGCTCGGGGTCATCTTGGGTGCTCGCTTCGGGCACGTCTTGTTCTACAACCTGGACAAGGCGCTGGCTGATCCGCTGTGGGTCCTACAGATCTGGAGGGGTGGACTCGCGAGTCACGGCGCAACGATCGGCTTGACCCTGGCCATGTTTCTCTTTTGTCGCCGCCGCGGAGTTTCGTTCATCGAGGGGGCGGATCGCTTTGTGTTCTCCGCTGCCCTGGGCGCCACGTTGGTGCGCCTCGGCAATCTGCTCAACTCGGAGATCGTGGGGCGCCCGACTGGAGGCGACTGGGGTTTTTACTTCGTTCGAGCTGACGGACTCGATGGGCCGCTTCGCCATCCAAGCCAGCTGTACGAAATCTGCCTGGGTTTGACGGTGATGTTGGCCCTCTACGTCGCCGACCGGGCCCTTGGCAAGGAAAAGCGCCCTCGGGGTGCCATGATCTCTTTGTTTTTCTTGCTGTATTTCTCCGGTCGGTTTGCCGTGGAGTTCTTCAAGGCGCACCACACCTTGCCGGACAGTTGGCCACTGACCATGGGCCAGCTGCTCAGTTTGCCCGGAATCATGCTCGGCCTCGGTGGCCTGATCGTCAGCTTGAGGAGACGGGTTCCCGTCGGCTGGACTCCCGCTGCGGACCAAGACGTGACTGCATCAAGCGGCCGAGCGGATCATCCGCCGCCGACACCTGCTTGATCGCGTCGGGGGCCGCTGCGCTAGGATTTGCGAGTCGCCCACTCTCGTAGAAAGGGCGTCGAGTATAGACCTACGACCTCGAGATGAGCGTGAGCGGACAGCCAACTTCGGACCCCGGCACCCCCACCAGCCTACTGCAGTCGCTCGGACCGGGCCTGCTGTGGGCCGGGACTGCGGTGGGCGTCAGTCACCTGGTGCAGTCGACGCGAGCTGGGGCCGGTTTTGGGTTCGCGCTCGTTTGGGTCGTCCTGTTGGCCAACGTGATCAAATATCCCGCCTTCGAGGCAGCCCCTCGATACACGGCCGCAACCGGCAAGAGCTTGCTGCATGGCTACGCGAAGCAGGGGCGCTGGGCCCTCGTGCTGTTCCTCGTGCTCACGATTGGCACGATGTTCACGGTCGTTGGTGCGGTCACGATCGTGACCGCTGGGATGGCGGGGGCGATGATCAGCAAGTCCCTTTCGCCGCCGGTCTGGTCGGCGATCTTGCTCCTCGCTACGGCCGGGCTGCTCGCATCGAACCGCTTTGCTCTACTCGAAGGGTTGATGAAGGTGATGATGCTGCTGCTGACGGTATCCACCGTGGTTTGCGTGGCGTTGCTGATCGGGAAGGTCGACCTCTCGTCAATTCCCCTCGGGCCCCCGATCCCGAAGTTGTCGACTGCGAACATCGCGTTTCTCATCGCGCTCGTGGGGTGGATGCCGACGGCGATCGACATGTCGGTGTGGCAGTCGCTTTGGTCACTGGAAAAGACTCGAACAACGAAGCGGCGGGTGAGCTTGGCCGGCGCGCTGTTCGACTTCAACGTGGGCTACATCGGCACCGCGGTGCTCGCCGTGTGTTTCGTATGTCTTGGAGCCATGGTGCTCAACGGCAAGGGCGTCGAGATCCCGAACTCGGGCGGTGCGTTTGCGGCGTTGTTCGTGGATCTATACGCCGAGGCCCTTGGGGACTGGTCGAGGCCGGTCGTCTTGGTTGCTGCGTTCACGACCATGCTGTCGACCACGATCACGTGCAGCGATGGCTTCCCTCGGGCCCTCGAGAACGCCGTTGAACAGCTGCGAGGGACGGGGCCCGAAGACGGCAAGCAACCGAGCGGCCGCACGACCGTCTACTGGATCGCCCTGAGCGTGGTCTCGGTGGGTGCGCTCACCCTGATCACGTTCTTCGCCGAGAACCTCACCGGGTTGGTCGATCTCGCCACGACGCTCTCCTTCCTCACCGCACCACTGCTCGCCACCCTCAACCTGCGGGTCGTGACGTCCGCCGAAGTCCCCGAAGATGCTCGCCCGGGTCCACTTTCGCGGACGATGCACCTCGTAGGCATCGTGTTCACAGGTGCGCTGGCCGCGTACTACGTCGCCGTGCGACTGGGCTCGTACTTTTCCTAGCGTCGCGGAACCCAGCGTCGAGCAGCCGTCTCGAGCCCCTCCGGCGTCCCCGGGGCTGGTCCCAGAAGCGTTTTCAGAGGGTATGTCCGCCAAAGCGTCAGCTGATGCGAGATTCGCCGGGGTCGTTTGCGATGTGTAGTTGCGTCAGCTCAGATGCGTGAGACGAAGGACTGGCGGACACTCCGAAAGGTGTCATCCACTTGGTCTGTCGTGTCCGCACAGGCGCTCCCCTTCGACACCATCCACGCCCGGCTTCGGAGTTTCGTTCGGAAGACCGTGGCCTCGGCCGGCGTTCGGCCGCCGGACGTCGACGACGTCGTGCAGGAGGTGTTCGTCCTGCTCCACCGCAAAGGGGGCATCTTCGTCGACCTGCGAGCAGCTCGTTCGTGGCTCTACAGGGCGTCGCGTCGACTTGCCAGCAACTACATGCGAGGGGTCCGGAGATCCGCCGCGCGGCAGCCTGGCTGGTCGCCTGCACCGCCCAGCGATCCCCAAGCTCAGCTAGAAGTTCGATGCGTCCTCGGCCGAGTGGCCCAGGCAGCCACACAGCTCGACACCACAGCGGTCTCTGCGTTCACCATGGTCGAGCTGCAGGGCCTGCCATCGAGGGATGCTGCCGACGCCTTGGGTCTCAACGTCAACACGATGCGCTCTCACGTGCAACGTGTTCGCAAGCGCCTGTGTGGGGTGGCGACGGTAGGCTTCGTCGTCTTGGCCATCTTCTGCTCGCTGTTCTCCGGGACGTGCACGGTCGCCCCGGTCGTGGCGCTTCAAGTGGGGGCCGGGGCGGAACTTGGCCATTCCGAACGTCCCTGCGCCGACGCACGAGCTCCCCGCGCAGGGACTCCGCCCGCGTGATCCACAAGAGGGTGGGGCTGCGTCGAGCGGTGGGGTGACGGCCCGCAAAGTGCGCGTGCACCCGGTCGGAGATGCGCGACGCGGTTTCACGAAGGGTTGGTGCGGCGCGGCCGCCGAGGCGTCGCCAGGTTCAGGCGCCTGCGTGCGTCCCGGCTGCGAACAGCAGGACCACGGCCAAGATGACCTCGACCACCAGGGGGGGCAGGACGGCTTTGTCGAATCCGTCGAAGACGATGCCCACGACACGACCCGCAGCGACGCAGATCATGACCGCGGCCACGGCGAACACGCCGCTCGCATCGCCTTGGACGAGCGACCAGCCGAGCAGGGAGACGCACGCGAAGAACAGGCCGCCAGCGACGCTGCGGATCGTGTTCAATCCAGCAGCACCGTGCACCGAGACAGCGAATGGGGCCTGCATGGAACGCGGCGCGAACATCGCGCGAAGACCGAGCACGAGCAGCGGCAGGGCGGCCGCGCCCACGAGAATGGAAAACAGAGAATCCATGACTTCGTCTTTCAAGCCACGTTGCGTGGTTGATGCGGTGGGGCTGCCGACAGGGCCATGGGCGCCGTCGGAAGGAGGGCTGGGGCCGCGTTCCGGCGCAGCAGCGTGCTGAAGACCCACGCCGAGATGCGTCGGGGCAGGATCCGCGCGCTCCACCGGTTCATGGCACCCGCGATGTGGCTGGCGCGTCCCCTTGCGAGCGCGTCGAGGCCTTCGTCGACGAGGCGTTCGACCGACATCGCCGCCATTGGAAGCTTGCCCATCGCGATGTCGCTACGCTTGTGGAGCCCCGCCGTGTTGGTCGGACCGGGCAGCAGCACGGTGACGTCGATGTCGACCTCGGCGAGCTCGCGATGGATCGACTCGCCCAGGTTGAGCACGTAGGCTTTGGCGGCCGAGTAGTTTGCGCCCAGAGCCATGGGCTGCAGCGCGGCGGTCGAGGAGATGAGCACGATGCCACCAGGTCGACCGCGACCTCGCAGCCGACCGGCGAACGCGTGGGTCAGCTCGAGATGAGCGTGTGCGTTGAGGGTGAGGTCGGCGCTGAGGTCTTCGACCGTGTTCTGCAGGAAGCCTCCCATTCGGGCGCCGCCCGCATTCGAAATCAGCAGGCCGACGTCCAAATCGTCGACAGCCTCCATGACGGCCCGGCCGGCGCCCGCGCGGCTGAGGTCGGCGGACACGACGCGGGTCTCGACGTGCATCTCCTCCCGCAAGCGCGCAGCCAGGGCGTTTAGACGCTCGACGCGGCGGGAGACGAGCACGACGTTGTAGCCGCGGCGGGCGAGCGTGTCGGCGAAGCCCTCGCCAATGCCTTGCGACGCGCCGGTCACGATGGCCCAGGGCCCATATCGATGGATTTGATGCTCCATGGCAGTTCTCCTGCCCCTCACCATGAGGCACAAAATCGGACCGTAAAACGCCATGCTGTGCACATATATGGTTCAGTATTGAACCATGAAGGCCTCGGAGCTTGCGCCATCGACGTCCGACGTTTCGTGGTCGGACTTGAGACTCGTTCTTGCGGTTGCGCGAGAGGGGACGCTACGAGCAGGCGCCTCGGCGTTGGGCCTGAGTCATCCAACGCTCTCGCGGCGGATTGCAGAGCTTCGAGCGCGCCTGGGCGTGCAGCTCTTCGAACGGAAAGGACGGCAGCTCCGCCTCACGCCGGCAGGAGAGGACCTCGCACGCACGGCGGCGACGATCGAGGCCGAGGTGGACGGACTACGGCGACGCATCGCAGGCCGGGACCACCGCCTCGAAGGGCTCGTGCGTGTCGCAGTGTCGCCGTCCATGTTTGCGGCGCTCTCACCTGCGCTTCCGGAGATGACCGCGCGCCACCCTGGGATCGTCCTCGAGTTCGTCACGGGATTGGCCATGACCAACCTGACGCGGCGCGAGGCCGACGTGGCGATTCGCATGACGGATGCGCCGCCCGAGACGCTCGTCGGTCGAAGGGTCAGCCGTTTCGAGCAGGCGGTCTACGTACATCGTGCGCTTCGCGACCGGATGCTCGCCCAGGGGCACGACGACCCCAGAGGCTGGCCGTGGGTCGACTGGGACGAAGGGCATCGTCATCACGCCTCAGCGCGGTGGATGCAGGCGAACATCGACGACTCGGCCGTGGTCACGCGATGCGACAGTTCACTCGCGCTTCATCAGATGATCTGCGCAGGGGCTGCGGTTGGATTCAGCCCCACGATGCTGGCGGGTCCCCATCCGGACCTGATTCGGCTCGAGTCCATTGCGGACTTCCCCGTCTTTCATCGGCCGATCTGGCTGCTCACTCACGCCGACCTGCGTAGCGTCGGTCGCGTTCGAGCAACCCTCGATTGGCTCGCCGAGTTGCTCGCGGTGGACGGCGGCGGACCCTGGCAAGGGGCGGTAGGACCCGCCGCGCGGGCATCGGCTAGAGCGTGACAACCCTGCGTGGTAGCTCGCGCAGGAACTGGCCATGGTGGGCAGGAGCGGAAACGCCGTTGTACTGGGCGTACTGGAAGTTTCCGCGACTTGGCCAACGCGGCCAACGCCAAGCGAGATGGCGCGTGGATATTCGAGGGGTGATGCTGGGAAGGAGGAGGAAATCCGCGTCGGGTTTTCGGGTTCCAGGCCAATCGCCTCCAAGAACGCCGACCCGTACTGAACTGACGCAAAGAACGGTAGCGGTCGACCAGCATCCGCCGCTGCTCGCTCTTCCGTCCTAAGTTCCACTCAATCGCGTACTGGACGCTCTCTGCGAGGGTCTCGCGACACGACCCCAAGAAACCCGGGGGGTTCAGGACGGCCGCCCGTACGTACGTACCGCTCACCACCACGAAGAGCGTCACGCTCCCTGCGAGCGCCCGAGCACGCAACATCGCGCTCAAGAACGATTAAGCTCTGCGGGTGCGGAGTCGATTCAGTCTCACCATCGTCCCGAGCATCGTGATCGCGCTCGGCTGTACGAGTCGCTCGACCGACGGCGCGAAGCCAGCCATCGCTCCCGGCGAAACTAGCGTCGGCGGCCGAGCCCGCGAGGCCGACTCGCACCAACGATGGCAAAGCTGAACCCAAGTTGACGCTCGCCGACATCTAGGCCAGCGAACAACGACCGGCGCGAAGCGAACTCACGGTGCTCGATCGAGCCCGGGAGGTTCTGGTGGAGCGACAAGGCCAAAAGAACGACGAAGTGGGCAACCGAGACTCGCTCCGGCACGTGCCAGGGAGCTCCTGCCCCGACGCGCCGGGACAGGTCGGCGTCGATGGCCCGACGCTGCACTACACCTTCGATATTCGCGTGCCCGAGCCGGACACCGCACCGGACGAGCGCCGACCGAGGCTCAGTCCCCCGTTCGGCCCGGGGAGCCCGCCGACCTCGAGTGCATCTTCGCCGTCGCCGACGCGGTCTACACCGAGGTCGAAGGCGTGGATGAGCTACGGGTGACCATGAACGAAACCGGTCGTCTCATCGCCGAGATCCGCTTCTCGCGAGCGCTCTACGGTTCGTTGGATGCGATGCGCTTCCTGTACGACTTTGGACGCGACTATCACGAGTTCTTCGACGGCGGCCGCGGGACCAAGCGGGGCCTGTGGAAGCGGTGGAACGGATTCATCGCCAAGATTCCCGCCGAACGCCGACGGGAAGGCGGGGGCTTTCACTGGCAATCGTCGAGCCGATAGTGGCCCTCTACACCGCCTCGATCGTACTCGTCGAGCGTGTATGGGATCTTTCCGTGAGCCCCCTGGCGCTCACCGGGCTACTGGCGTTTGGCGACGAGTACACGACGACCAAAAACTCATCACCTCCGTTGTCCCCCTTGGTCTGCACCAGATCAAGACCGGACGGGCCGAGCACTCCAGCAAAGAGCTCCGCCTCCGCCAGCGCATCGAGGTCTGGACCCGAGAGCTGGTGATTGGACATACCGATGAGGTCGACGACGAGCAGCCCACTTCGAACGCGAGCTTGGCCGCGTCATCGTGGGACCAGCCCGTGAGTCCTTGGGTCCCCGTACACGCGAGAACCTGGTCCTCGGTGTTGGCGACGTCGAGGAGCTCGATGAAGGTGTCGCCCTGCGCCCGACGTCCGTACGTCCACGGATCGGCGAACGTCGGCGGCGTGCCCTCGCGCGTGCGCTCCGTGGTCTCGACCGGGGCGGTCGGCGAGGCAGGAGAGGCCGAAACGCCACCGCACGCGCCTGCGAACACGAGGAGCCAAGGCAGGGCCGAACGCCGCGGGAAGAGCATCGTCGGCCAACGTTCAGTCGCGACGTATGTTCCGCCGTGTGCGAGCCTATGTAGGTCGCAAGCGTCATGAGCGTAGGCAAGATTCACTCGTTTGCGGCCGATGACGTTCGGTCGCTGGTGTGGCAGGGCGATGATCTCGTCGACTGGGCCCGGGGCGGCACGCGATGGCGCCTCGATGGCACGCACGTGGACGGACGCTTCGGGCAGCAGTTTCCCTTCGATGCTGCGGTCGCAACGCCCGACGGGGTGTGGGCCGTGGCGTACGCGAGGTTCGGGACCAAGGCCGCGCTCATGCATGAGGGGGTCATCGTCCGCGAGCTAAATCGCTCGATGTACCACTCCGGAAGCTACGTGTATCCGATCTGCCTGTGGCAGCACCACGACGGCCGGGTGCTCTTGGCGCACTGCCCCGAGGACTACGACCGACTCGAGATCGAGGACGCGCAGACCGGTGAGCGCCTCTGCACCGGGACGCGCGCGCCGGAGGACTTCTTCCACGGGAGGCTCGCGGTGAGCCCGGACCGACGCAAGCTATCGAGCGCGGGCTGGGTGCGGCACCCGTGGGACTGGGTTGGCGTGTTCGACCTCGAGCGGGTGCTTGCGGACCCCGGTGCCCTCGACCGCTTCCCACCCCCATGGAACGAACTCCAGGTCTCGAACGTGGCCGAGCGCTCCAGCGCATGTTGGCTCGATGCCAGGCGACTGCTCATCGGGGCGAGTGCCGAGTTCGACGACGAGCCCGATGACGAAGATATGGGCGGAGTCCGGCTCGAGCCATTGGGGGTCGCGACCGTCGACGCGTCCCGGAATGTCGTCCTCGGTCACGTCCAGCTCGACCGCCCCAGCGGTCGCATGATGCCGGTCGGCTTGGACCACGTGCTGTGCCTGTACGACATCCCGCGATTGATCTCCCTGCAAACCGGCAAGGTCGTCGACGCATGGCCTCAGCTGCGAACCGGACGGGAGATGGGCAGCATCATTGCCGAGCCGGATCGGGCCCCACCGATGGCGCTCGACCGCGAACGCCGGCGCCTCGCTGTGTTCAACGACGGACGGATTCACGTGCTGCAGATCGATCTCGACGCTGCGCACGCCGACCCCCCGGCGCCTCCGGAGCGTACGGCCATTGGGTCGATTCGGACGCGGCCGGGCTTGTACGTCGGGGACACCGGTGCGAACGGCCTGCATCACCTGCTGTTCTGGCTGCTGCGCGACGGCGCCGCGAGCCCCGGCGGGCGTGCACGGACGGTCCGAGTCATGCTCGGGTGGGACGGGGCCGTGTCGCTGCAGGACGACCGCCATCACGCTGCACCCACGTGCGCCTGGCTGCGGAACGCCCTCGAGCAGCTCGGGTCCGCGTCCGACCCCGACTTCGTCGTTGCCAACGCGCTCTCGGCACGTTTCGAGATTTCGGCGTGGCGCGACGGCGAGGGCGCGACCGCGGTCTATGAGCAGGGATGGCCGGTGCGGGGGCCCCATGCCCTGAACCAAGGCGTCGGCAGCGGGACGCGCATCGAGCTCCGTCCAGACCCGGATATCTTCGGGGCGGGAGCGCTCGACCCCGAACGGGTCGCCGAACGGCTCGAGGAGATGGCCGGGTTGCATCCGGGCCTCGAGAACACGCTCATCGCCGTCGGCACGACCCGCCGGTGGTGCTGGACGCACGGTCTACGGGCGTGGATTCGGACGTGGGCGCCAATCCCCGGTGACGAAGACAAGGTCCTGCATGGGGAGGCGAAGTCCGGCGCGATGCGGTGCGAGGTCGCGTGGCGCTGGACCGCGTCGGGCCGGACGCTGCGCGGCTGGGTGAACGGCGTACAGACGTGCGGCGGAGGCACGCACGCCGACGCACTGCGGTCCCTGCTCGCGGCCCGGGCGAACGGTCGCGGCTGGGTGGCGGCGGTTCACGTCGAGATGCCACACCCGCGGTTCGAAGCACCCATCAAGGACACGCTGCGCGCCCCCGAGGTGGCTGCGTTGGTACGGTCTGCGTGCGAGCTTGCGCTCTCATGGGGCGGAGACCAACCGTGAGCACCACACCTCGACAAACGCCACCTCTCCGGCGGACCCAAGCGACCTGGGTCGTGTGTCGGTGCTGCTCGCGCTCGGGGTCGCGGTTGCCGAACTCGCGGCGCTGCAGTAACGCTCAGCCTTCGGGCGTTGCCAGCCGTTCGCGCAGGCCAACGAGCGCGCGCCCGTACGCCCCTTCGTACCAGCTCGGATCCCAGAACCACACCCCGAGCCCGCGATACTCCTCGTGCTGGGTGACCCGCGTACCCCCGTCGACCGGCTCGAGGATCCAGTGGTGGTCGAACGTGATCACGCCGCGCATGCCGCCGAACTGATTGAGTTCGACCCCGGGTTCGGACCGGACCACGGTCGACGTCACGTCGGTCGT
Organism: uncultured Nannocystaceae bacterium; assembly: GCA_964432695.1. Lineage (GTDB taxonomy): Bacteria > Myxococcota_A > Polyangia > Nannocystales > Nannocystaceae > CAJXVA01. The sequence continues at coordinate 23,033 of CAYSPB010000011.1, read as the reverse complement.
ATTGCCGGACGCGTCCTTCATCGCGTACTGCATCGTGCTCCCCACCTCGTAGGAGCCCTCGACCTTCACGAAGACCGGGTTCCATGCCGCGTAGCTGGATGCGTCTGTAATCACCGCCCAGACCTCGGTCGGTGTCGCCGGTACGACGAGTTCGGTGTGTACGGTCTTGTGGCCCGTGAGGGCGAGGGCGCCCACGCCCACGCCCGCGGCACCGAGACTGACCCAGAGCATGGTGGAGCGCTTCATCGTTGGAGGTACTTGTCGAAGAATGCCGAGAGGAAGTCGGGGTGTACTCCCAGGTGCTCGTAGGCTGCCGCGCGTGACTTCGTCAGGTCCAGCCATACGAGCTCCTTCTCGGTGGTCAACTCTGCGTGAAAACGCTCCACGATCTCGCTCTTCGTCCACGGGTCGTTGGCGTTCTGGACGACGAGCGTCGGGACGTTGATGTGCTTGACCTCGGGGATGAAGGTCTTCTGTTCGAGATCGATGCCTGTTCGCTCGAGCGAAACCTTGGCGCCCGCGCGCGCGAGGAAGCCCGGCATGCCGAACGCATCGACGAACTGCTTGTAGGGCAGCGGTTGGACCGCGATCATCGCCTTGATCTGCTCGCGCGAGCGCAAGCCGTCCTCGAGCCCGTACGCGTACGTCGTCGCCGATGCACCCATGCAGATGCTCAGCAGTCCGACGTCGGCGTTGGCGTACTCGGGGCGTGCGCGGACGTAGTCGACCGCCGCGACTACATCTTTGGCTTCCTCGGGACCCCATGTGACCCATGGCACCGGACCCAGCGGGCTCTCGCCGTGACCGCGGAAGTCGTACATCAAGACGGAGTAGCCGCGCTCGACGAGGTGCTTGGCCTGCCGTAGAAACGCGATCGGTGTCTTCCACATCTTGATGAAGCCTTTGCCCTTCGGGTCGTATCCGGCGCGGTTGCACTGCACGCCGAAGTGCGACTGCACGACGACTCGGTCGTTGCCACCCTTGATGAGCCATCCGCGGAGCGTGACGCCGTCGCGCGTCTCGAACGTCACCGTTTCGTAGTCGAGCCCGTAGTTCGCCGGATCGTCGAACAGCGGCGACTGGTTGGGTTTGACCATCATGTCTGAGATTTGGTTGCCGAACATGGGCTCGTTCTCGCCGTTCAGCATGGCGCTCGCGCTTCGCGCTGGCATTCGCAGGGCGCGACGCCCCGGTGTCCAAACGCGACACTGTGACGTCATTGGACGGTTGCAGTGTCGCGCTTGGCGAATGGTGTGTCGCGCTTGGGTATTGAGGTCGCCGGTGGGGCTTCGTACGCTGTTGGGGTGAGCGCGAACGGGTTGGTCAACATCGACCGAAGCTGGCTCTTGTTGCTGACCGACCTCGGCGTTCGGGTGGAGAACGTGTTTCGGCGCGCGGGTCTTCCGCTGGATCTGCAGGCGCGGGAAAGCGTGAAGCTGGATGTCGCCGAGTACTGTGCGCTGTACGCTGCGCTCGAGGCGGAAACGCAGGACCCGCTGCTGCCGATTCGCATTGCCGAGTCGGTCTCGCCCGATGCGTTTCATCCCGCGATCTTCGCGTCGCTGTGCAGCCCGAACTTGGCAACCGCGCTGACGCGGCTCTCCGGGTACAAGGAACTCGTGGCGCCCATGGCCGTCGACGTAGAGGAGAGCGCCGACGGTCTCTTTGTCGGTGTACGCTGGCTCGATCCTTCGGCCGCGATGTCGCCGGGCATGGCCGCGACCGAGCTGACGCTCACCGTCCAAATCGCCCGGGTCGGGATGCGGGAGCGCGTCGTGCCGATGCGAGTGGAGGGCCTCGAGGCGCTCGACGCCGCTGGCGCGTACGCGACGTTCTTCGGCGTCGCGCCAACGCCGAGCTCGCGGTTCGGGGTCACGTTCTCGTCCGCGGACGCTCGGCGTCCGTTCCTGACCGCGAGTGAAGCGATGTGGGACGTCTTTGCGCCCGAGCTTCAGCGGAGGCTCACGCAGTTGCACGCGACGGCGACGACCGCCGAGCGCGTTCGGACGATTCTGCTCGAGACGCTGCCCAGCGGGGAGGCGACGGTCGACGGGGTCGCGCAGCGCTTGGGCGTGGGCGCGCGAACCCTGCAGCGAAACCTCAAGCGCGAGGGCGTGACGTTCAAGGACGTGGTCAGCGCGACGCGTCGCGACCTCGCGATGCACTACCTCAAGGAGACGCCCCTCTCGCATCCGGAGATCGCGTTTCTCATCGGGTTCGACGAGCCGAGCTCGTTCTTCCGCGCGTTCAAGGGCTGGACGGGGACGACACCGCAGGCCGTACGCTCTGCGCCCGGAGGTGCGTGATGGCGTCGGCGAAGGGGCGCGTACTCAACCTGCTCGGGCGCTTCGCGCTGCGTGACGCCGAGATTCTGGGGACCGAGTCGCGGGGGTCGAGGTTCGTGTCGATCGAGCTGCAGGGGCCCTCGTCGGTCGCGTATGCGCCAGGGACCAAGGTTCAGGTCGTGCTGCCGTCTGCAGACGTCCGCACGTACACCCCGATCGAGCGAGGCGGCGGACGGTTCGAGCTGCTCGCCTTCCGCCACGGGACGAACACGCCCGCGATGCGATGGCTCGACCGGCTGGTCGTCGGGCAGTCGCTGCGATTCAAGGGCCCGGATCGGTCGCTCGAGTTGCCAGCGGATACGGGGACGTTCGTCGGAGACGAGACGGCGATCGCGGTCGCGTGCGCGTACCGTCAGGTGCGTGGTGCGTCGTTTCGAGTCGCGTTCGAAGTTTCGCCCGACGTAGACCTCACCGAGGCGCTCGAGGCCGTGGGCCTGAACGACGCGGTCGTGGTGCCCCGCATGGAGCCGACTGCAGTTGCGCTTCTCGACGCGGTCGACGTGGCAGACCGCGTCGGCATGGCCGGAGGCGCGGCGTTTCTCGAGCGGGTACGGAAGGCCCTTCGGAAGCGTGGCGCGGCGTCGTTCAAGGTCAAGGCGTATTGGGTCGCCGGCCGGGCTGGCCTCGACTGAATCCGCACCTGGGGTGCGCACGCTAGGCTCGGCGGATGGTCGGTGCTGTCAGTCTGTTGCCAAGATGCGGTGGGCTCTCGTCATGGCGTGGCGCTGCGGTGGTGCTCGTCGCGGCCACGCTGGCGACGGCCGAGACCCAGCTGTCGCGTCGCGAGGCCTCGGTGCAGCTGGCGTTCGTCGTCGACAACGAAAACGTGGACCCGGACTTCGCAGCGACGGCCGCTGTGGTCGAGTATTGCGAAGACTGCAACCTGGACTGGGAGCCCGACGACGAGGAGTATGTGCACCTGGAGCGTCCGGACGACGTTTGGGCGCACGTCTCGATCGGGTACGAGCTGCTCGTGCGGCGGCGGGTCCGTGGAGATGGTGCCATCCATGTTCAGCTCGGGTGCGGCTGTACCTGGGACCCCGAGCACGGCCTTCAGCTCGTGTTTCGAGAGGGACGTTCGATCTGCACGGTTGGACCGAACAACGGTCACCTGACGCACGCAGACGCGTACGGCGACGCACGTCTCGAAGGAGTGCTCTTCCGCGGCCGCGCTTGAGCACGTCGAGAGCTGCGTTATCCTGTCGCCATGGTCGGCGTTGCGAGTCCCATCACGCGCGCCTCTCGCTTCGTTGCGCTGGCGAGTCTCGTGGCCTGCGCAGCGATGACGACGCAGCGTCCGTCGGTGCCGCGTGGCGGGCGAGATGGTGCGCAGCTGCGGCTGGAGTTCGTCGTCGGCAACGAGCACGTGGAGCCCGATGACGGGGCAGACCCGTTCGTTCACACCGAGCGCCGCATCGCGGACTGCTACCGTGCGTCGTTGCCTCCAGAGGCCGACCCGGACCTGTACGACGGCACGCTGCACGTCGCCGTCCACATTGGCCCCGATGGCTACGGTCGTGACGTTCGCGTGCGTGGGACGCCAATGACGCTCGACGCGTTTGCCCCGTGCTTCGAAGCCGCGCTCCGGGCTGAGTTTTACGAAGTTCCTGGCGGGCAGCCGGCGGGTTACCTCGGCGTCTACGACCTTCAGGTGGGCCCGGACGCGCCGGAGCGTCGCTACCGAACGCCGCCGCCGACCCAGCGCGTGCACCCGCAGATCGTTGGCGCGTTCGAGAGCAAAGCCGCGTCGGGATACCTCTTCGTTCTGCTCCGACGCGACCCCATCGAGCGCTGCTATGACACGTTCGTCGAACGTACGCGCATTGGCGGCAACGTCCTGGTGCGTTGGTCGACGACTCGCGACGGCAGCGTGAAGGTCCGCGCCAAGGCGTCGAGGTGGCGGCTTCGTCCCGTCGCGGCGTGCATCGAGGCCGCGGTCGAGGATTGGGACGTTCCGTCGAGCTTGGTGAGCCCTCGGGAGGACTTCATGGTGCGCTACGACCTCTCGCCAGATCCTCCACCACGGCCTCGTCCGCGGCGCGCACCGACCGAGAAGTGATGCCGGGACCCCGAACGGCTCGGACTACAGACCGAACTGGCGCTTGATGCCCGCGATGAAGGTCGCTTCGTCCAGCGTCTTGCGGTTCTCGAGAATCTTGGCTGCGTCGCGTCCGGCGGTGTAGCGCAGCGTATTCGTGCCGTCGGTCGCGGCCCCGTAGATGACCTCGGCCACCAAGCTGGGCGGCGATGCATTTTCGTTGAGCGGAGCCATCGCGGCCATCAGCTTGCTTACCGTATCTTGGTACTCGAGCATGCTCTCGTCGTTGGTGAAGTCGAGCGAGCGTCCGCCGAAGTCGGTGGCGATGACACCCGGCTCGATCAGCTTCACCTTGGCGCCGAAGGCTTCGAGCTCGAAATGCAGCGCTTCGGAGATGCCTTCCACCGCCCACTTGGTGCCGTGATACAGCGAGCCCAGCGGAAAGGCCATGCGACCACCGATCGAGGCGATGTTCACGATGGTGCCGGATTTTCGCTCGCGAAAGTGCGGCAAGATCGCCTTGCTGACCTCCAGCAGGCCCAGAACGTTCGTGTCGAACTGCCGCCGAATCGCGTCCATGCCAAACGCCTCCAGCGGTCCGTAGGCACCGTAGCCGGCGTTGTTGACCAACACGTCGATGCTGCCGAAGCGGTTCAATGCCGCGCCAAAGGCGTCGCCGATCGAGGCCGAATCGGTTACGTCGAGCCGGGCCACCAAGACGTTGTCGAGGTCGGTGAGCTCGGTTTCCTTGGCAGGGGTCCGCATCGTCGCGACCACGTTCCAGCCGTGGGCTTGGAAGTGTCTCGCCGTTGCCTTGCCGATACCCGAGGATGCCCCTGTGATGAAGACTGTGTTGGTCATGGGTCGTCTCGCCTCAGCGAACAGTCTGGGTCCGGGCACCACCGCAACCACTCGCTGATTCCGACAAACGACTTTCCGAAGGCGACACGCCGGTCGTCAGATGTCGTGGGTGTGCCCTCAAGATGGCGGCGTGACGACGCCGAAACTCCAACCCGGAGCCTTCCCGTCACTGGTCGTTTGCGACGGCCCTACGACGGATAGTCCCGGGCCCAGCTCGGGCGGGCGGCCCGCTAGGGCAGCAGACCCCAAACCATTCGTACCGCGTGGTTGCCTTCGTCGGCGATGACGAGGTCGGTTCCGTTGCGCACGTCGAGGCGCATCGGGTCGTTCAGGCGGGCGTTGGTGGCAGGACCGTGGTTTCCGCCGCTGCCCTCGACACCATCTCCCATCACGGCGGTGAGGACGTTCGTCGACAGGTCGAGCCGCCCGACGCGGTGGCTGTTCGTCTCCGCGAAGTACAGGTTCCCGTCCGTACCGACGACGACGCCGCCAGAGCCCGAGAAGCGCGCGTTCGGGCCAGTGAGACCGTCCCACTCGAAGTCGCCATCGTTGCTTCCCGCCAGGTGCGTGATGCCGGTGACCGCGTCCGCGGGGCTGAGGTTGAGGCGGACGATGCCCGGCGTGGTGCCGCCCGGTGAGGTGCCGCAGATGCGGCCGAACACGTACATGGCGTTGCCGTCGGGTGCGAACGCGATGTTGCAGTCGGCACAATCGTTGAGTGCGACGGCATCGGTCATGCAGTTGCCGTCATCGACGCCGTAGACGTCTTCGATGACGAGGCTCTCGACACGACGGATGCGGTCGTGCCCAGCGTCCACGACGTAGAGCGCGGCGGGGTTGGAGGGATCGAGGGCGAGGTCGCCCGCGTTGAGGAAGTGGCCCAACGTGGCCAAGCCACCGTCACCGTCGCCGGGGAGCGGCGTAGGCTGCCCCGCGTATACGAACAGCTGCGGCGGCGTGGCGGCGAGGTTGACCCGCAAGACTCGCGAGGCGCCGCCGAACGTTCCCGTGAAGAACACTCGGTCGTTGGCTTCGTCATAGACGACGTCGCCCATCGCCGCGAGGTCTGCATTGAGGGCCGGAATGCCGTCGACCTCATCCTCTCCGCCTCCGGCGAGGTCGACGAGTTCGCCGACAGGGCTGACGAGGCGCAGGCGGCCATCGCCCGAGTTGCGGTCGACGAAGTACACGCTGCCGTCGCTGCCCGTGCTCACGCCGCTGACGTCACCCACCTGGGCGCATGTGGCGGCCCCCGGAACACCTTCGTTGCCGTCGACGTGCTGGTAGTTGACGACCGTCAGTGCAGTGGCGGCCTCGGGCGCTTCGGCCTGGATGGTCATCTCGACAGGGCTGCCGGAAACCGAGACCCCATGCAGGTCTTCGAAGAGCGCGTTGACCTGGTAGCCGCCCGGAATGAGGCCGGGTCGGGCGAAGGTCGCGGCCAAGCCAGAGTCGTCAGCGAGGTCGGTTTCCGGGTCGACGCAGGCGCCCGCATCGATCCCCTCGAAGCTGACGCGCAGTCCGTCGAACGGGTTGCTGCTGCCGTCGAGGACCTCGGCGAGGAAGGGCGTGCCCTGCACGACTTCAGCGGTGGGCATTGGCGCGGAGGCGAGCGCGAGCGATGCCTCGGTGGGCATCACCTCTCCCAGACCCCACACCATGCGCGCCGCTCCGTTGGCGCGGTCAGCGATGATGAGGTCGCCGGCGGCGGAGAAGGTCATCCGCGGCGGGTCGTCGAGCTGCGCGTCGATGGCGGGTCCGTAGTCCCCCAGCGGGCCGTCGACCTCGGCAATGTTGACGACGGTGGTGGTGCGATAGGTCGTGGCGTCGATTCTCCGGATCCGGTGGATCTGGTTCTCGATCACGAAGAGGTTTCCGGCTTCGTCGAACGCCATGCCGCCCAAGCCGTCGAAGCGAGCGTCGAAGGACAGCGCCGACTCAGCGGTGCTGCCTCCGTTGCGTCCCGCGATGTGCACGAGCTCCTCGGTCGTCGGGTCGTAGCGAACGATGCCATTCGCTGCTCCACCGACGTCGGTGCCGCAGATGCGGGCGTTCACGAAGAGGTTGCCCTGTTCGTCCCAGGCCATCTCGCAGCCATCGCTTTGGCAGTCGTCCAGCGCCACGCGGTCGCTGCAGTCTCCCAGCTCGAGGTAGGAGGTGATGACGCCGCCCGCTACGCGGCGGATACGATCGATGTTGCGATCGGTGATGTAAATGGCGCCGTCCGGGCCGAGGTCGAGGTCCGTCGGTCCGACGAGGTTGGCTGCGGTTGCGGCACCGTCGTCTCCATACGTCGGTCCGGGGGCCATGTCGTTGCCCCCGGCGACGGTACACAGCGTGTCGGCCGCGACGTCGAGCTCGAGCAGGCGCCACCCGTCGTACTCGGCCAGCAGATAGATGAGGTCGTTGGCCTCGTCGTAGAGCACGTCCTCCACGCGGCGAAGGTCGGCGGTCAGCGGGGCGATGCAGTTGGCGGACTGCACTTCACCACCGCCGGCGAGCACGGTCATCGCTCCGTTGGCATCCAGCGCGTAGATGTAGCCGGTACTTGCGGTGTCGGCCGACAGGAAGACCGTGTCGTCGTTGGCGATCGAGACGCCGCTGACCTCGCCGATGTTCGCCGCCGGTCCCGGGCCCGGGACGCCAACGTTGTTGTCGACGTCTTTGTCGGCGTTGACGAGCGAGAGCATCGTCAGCGCGGCGGGCTCGGTGGCGGTCGCGGTCACGCTGACGATCGGTCCGTCTTCGACCGAGGCTTCGAAGGTGTAGTCACCCAGGGCCCGTCCGACACGCGCAAGCGCAATGACCTGTCCGTCGATGTCGGTGACCGCCGACGCGGGCGAAATGGTTGCGCCTGACGATGCGGTGAGCGTGACCTCAACGCCCGCCACCGCAGCGCCCATGTCGGTCACCTCGAAGACGAGCGGGACGGCGAGCTGTTCGTTGATGCGTGCGCTTTGCAGGTCACCCGAAAGCACAGCGACGTCGGGTCCACCCATGGCGGTTTCAGCTCCGGTGCTGGAGCTGCTCGCATCCGACGTGGTCGAGCTGCTGCTGGAGCTGCTGCCGTCGGTGGTATCGGTGATGCGGGCGCCGCTGGACGAACTCTCCTCGTCGCCTGCGTCATCGCCAGTGGTGGTGTCGGTGGTGGTGTCGGTGTTGCTGCCGCTCGTCGAGGTGTCGGCCACAGCCGTGGTGCTGGCGGAGGTGGTGGACTCGGTTCCACCCGACGTGGACGATGCCATGTCGTCGTCGGGGAGCGGTGGCAGGTCGCCCGTGGATCCGCTGGTCGGCAGCGGGGGTGCATTGCCAGCGGGCGGCTCGTCGCATGCGGTGAGAAGCGTCAGCGAGAGCAAGACCAAAGCGTTACGTGATGTCATGTGTACGACCCAGAACGGCCTGAGAAGTCCGCGGACGGACGGTAACACGCGGTCTGTGGGCCTTCGAGGCCTCCGCAATGGTGCAATGCGGACGGCGAGCGCGGCATCGTGCGGTGCCGGCAACGTCGGTGCGGAGCACTGTCTCTTTCGGGCGAATCGACTTGACGTTTCCAGGGCGGACCGTATGCGGCCGCGGCCGCGTCGTGTCTGTGAACTGCAGGCTCACGCTGCGTTTTTGTCGAAGCACGGAAAGGGCGAGTGCGGCGCCCTGCAAGGCCGTGGAGGCGGTATTGGGACGCCAGCGCCGCTTGGGCTGCCAGAGCCGTACGCGGGGCCTTTGTGCTTGGCCGATCGGCGCGCGTCGACCAGACTACGGGCGCGCACGGGCTCTGGACCGGACGCGCCCAAGAAGTCATGCAGCATTACAGCGCCCCCATCGACGACATGATGTTCCAGCTCGCCGCATTCGACTACGCGTCGGTGGCGGAGCTCGAGCGCTTCGAGGCCTTCGACCTCGAGACCGCGCGGATGTTCCTCGAGCAGACCGGCACGCTCGCAGCCGACGTACTGTTGCCCTCGAACCGCAACGGCGACACCGAGGGGACGAAGTGGGACCCCGAGACGGGCGACGTCAGCATTGCGAGCGGATACGACGCGGGCCACCAGGCGCTCGCCGAGAACGGCTACTACGGGTTGACGGCCGACCCCGAGCATGGCGGCGGCGGTGCTCCAATCACGCTGGGTACGCTCGCCAAAGAGATGCTCATGTCGGGCAACAAGTCGCTTTCGATGTGCCCGGGCCTGACCAACGGCCTCATCGAGGCGATCGAAGCGTTCGGCTCCGACGCGCAGAAGGAGGAGTACCTGCCCAAGCTCGCCGCGGGTGAGTGGACGGGCACGATGTGCCTCACCGAGCCGCACAGCGGCACGGATCTCGGCCTGCTCAACACCAAGGCGGAAGTGCACGGCGACCACTTCAAGCTCACCGGGACCAAGATCTGGATCACGTGGGGGGAGCACGGTCTCTCGGACAACATCATCCACCTGGTGCTCGCACGCCTGCCCGACGCGCCGGCCGGAATCAAGGGCATCAGCACGTTCATCGTGCCGAAGCTCCTGCCCGACGGAAGCAAGAACGGCATCGCTTGCACCGGCCTCGAGCACAAGATGGGCATTCACGGCTCGCCCACCTGCGTGATGTCGCTAGAGAACGCCGAAGGCTGGCTCATCGGAGAGCCGCACAAGGGCATGCGCACGATGTTCATCATGATGAACGCCGCACGCCTCTTCACCGGCCTCGAAGGCGTCTCTTTGGCGGAGATCGCCTACCAAGCCGCGCTTTCGTTCGCCAAGGAGCGTCGTCAAAGCCGCGCGATGGCGATGGGCAAGCGCGAGCAGGGACAAGCCGCGGACACCATCCTCGTGCACCCCGACGTTCGCCGCATGCTGCTCGACGTCAAGTCGACGACGCAGGCCCTGCGCGGCCTTTCGATCTTCATCTCGGCCAACATCGACCGCTCCACGGCGCACCCCGACGAGGCGGTTCGCGAGGAGGCCGGCGATCTCGTCGCGCTGATGATCCCGATCATGAAGGCATTCGGCACCGAGCGCGGCTTCAAGAACGTGTCGGACGCGATGCAGGTCTGCGGCGGCATGGGCTACACGGTGGACGGTGAGATCGAGCAGTACCTCCGCGACCTCCGCATCGCGATGATCTACGAGGGGACGAACCACATCCAGGCGCTCGACCTCGTGGGCCGCAAGCTCGGGCTGAGCAACGGGCGCCTCTACAAGGTGTTCGGCAAGAAGCTGCGCGAGGCCATCGCCACCGGACAGGGCAACGACGCGACGAAGGCGTTCGCGACCACGCTCGGCGAGGTGGTGGGTATGCTCGACGAAGCCACGATGGGCCTCGGCAAGCGCGCCTCGGAGGACCCCGAAGTGATGGGCGCCTCGGCGTCGACCTACCTCACCGCGTTCGGTCTGGTGGTCTGTGGCTTCTCGCTTCTCACGCAGGCCAATCACGCGGTTGCGGCCGACACGGACAACAAGCGCTCGAAGCTGGGCCTCACCCGCCACTTCTTCGACCGCGTTCTGCCGGAGATCCACGGCCACTTCGCGATCCTCCGCGCCAACCACGAGTCGATAACGCAGTTCGACGACGACGACTTCTAGCGTCTTTTCGCTCGACGAGAAGCCCGCTTCGGTGACGAGGCGGGCTTTTTCGTAGGTGTAGCTCCAGCGTGGCGAGCGTCCACCCGCGCGGCGATGAAGTCGATGAACGCCCGGACCTTCGGCGCCATGAAGGCGCGGTCGGGGTACAGGAGTCGGGCTGCGTCGCGTCGACCGATCAGGTCTCGCAGTACCCAGACGAGCTCCCCCGCGTCGAGGTACGGCTGCGCCGTGCGGTCGACGACGAGGGCCAGACCGTGGCCCCGACGTGCCGCCTCCAGGGCAAGGTCGGCCTGGTTGGTCCGCAAGGTGCCGGTGACGGGCACCGTTCCGCCCTCGAGTCGGGGCCAATGCGGCGTCGGTACGGTGTCGCCGGCATAGCCGACGATGCAGTCGTGCGCCCGCAGGTCCTCCAGCGTGGTGGGCGTGCCGCGAGCGGCCAGATACGTGGGAGATGCCACCGCGATCTCGGCGTTGACCACCAACGTCCTCGACACCAAGGAGGTGTTCCCGATCTCACCGTTGCGCAACGCGACGTCGAACCCCTCCTCGACGAGGTCGATGTGGGCGTCGAGGCCGACGACGTCCAGATGCACTTCGGGGTACGCCTCGAGGAACTCGACGAGCCACTGCATGAACGTGGGGGCCGGAACGCGCGCAGGGACCAGGACACGCAGCAGACCTCGAGGGATGTCGTCGATGCGCTGCACTTCGGCCTCCGCCACGCGGACTGCATCGACGACGTGACGGGCACGCTCGTACAGCTTGGCGCCCTGCTCGGTGAGCGTCAGGCGCCGGGTTGTGCGGTGGAGGAGCCGAACGCCGAGCCGGGTCTCGAGCTTGGCCAGTCGCTTGCTCAGCGTCGGACGGGGCAGCGCGAGGGCCCGCGCGGCCGCGGTGAGGCTCCCGTGGTCGACGATCGCCACGAACTCTTCGAACCCCGCAGCAAGCATTCGTAGCGATTATGACCGAATGACGGTCATTTTTCCGGGATTGTTGCCTTGCTTGACCGGCTCTAGGTTCGACGCATGAACAAGCTGCTCTGGCCCGCTCAGGTCCTGCTCACGCTCGCCTTCGGTCTCTTCGGCGCCCAGAAGGTCGTGATGGCAATTCCCGACCTCATCGCGATGGGGATGCTGTGGATCGAGGACTTCGCGGTATGGCAGGTCCGGGTCATCGGAACGCTCGAGGTCCTCGCGGTCCTCGGCTTGTACGCACCGCTGCTGGTCCCTCGAATGCCCCGCATCGTGGCTCCGCTGGCGGCTGCGGGCCTCGCGGCGACGATGGTCGGGGCCCTTGCAACGCACATCGTGCGGGGCGACCCGCTGCTGAGCATCATCATCAACGCGGTTCTTCTCGTCGCAGCGCTGCTCGTGGCGGTCGTCCGTTCGGAAGCGTCGCGACGAGGGGTCGTCGGGGCTCCGGCTCAGTGATTGTCGCGGCTCGCGGCCGAGCGTTGTTTCCACTCACCGAAGACGTGGGTCCAGCGACCGTCGCGATGTGCGTAGACGATCGGTGTCGCGTGGAACATCGACAGGGCGTCGAGTCCCGAGGGCTCGAGCATGCCGAGCTCGGCGGCGCCGTGGCGGAGTGATCCTCCATGCCCGACCACCACCTTCACGAACAGGCCTTCGCCGTCTGGACACACCACGGTGTCCGCCCGGTGACGGATATGTGACGCGACCCGTCGTCCCGCATCGAGCAGGGATTCGGCACCCACGAGCGGCAGGCGGAAGTTGCTGGTTCGCTTCCAGCCAGAGGGGAGCGAGGGAACTCGCGGATCCCGGTCGATCACGGCGGCGATCTCCTCCAGGGTGAGGTTTGCGGCAGCCCCGAGCGAACGCTCGGTGAGGGCTTCGAAGGTCTCGACCTGCGGGTCGGAAGTGCCGCGAAGTCGCAGTCCTTCGGCGAATAGGGTCGCCGTTTCCCAGGCTCGCAGCAGCGGCGATGCATCGATGATGGAGGACAGCGTCCAGCCTTGCAGACGCGCCTCCGCCCAGAGGGTGGCGATGCCGTCGGCGGACTGTCGGCGCCCCTCCTCGACCAGCGGATGCGGCAGATGTGCACTGGGAACGTTCGGTGGCTGGGCGTATTGGCCGTGGCGGACCAAGCAAACGGCGAACTCCATGGATGAGCTGCACGGTACCGAGTTCACAACGGCGTCACCATGTGGTTACGGCTCCGGAACCGGCTGCGGCGATGGTGCCCCCGATGGGACGCAGACTCTGGAGCGCGCCACAGCAGCGTTGGGAGTTTCCCGACCGTGAGCATGTGTTCGTCACCGACGTTCACGCGGACGCGGACGCATTGCTTTCGTCGCTGGAGGCCACCGGCGGAGTCCAGCGCTGGGGCAGCAGCGATGAGATCCGCGTGACTGCACGCGGTCGTGAGCAGGTGTTCGTGATGGGCGGAGACTACCTGGACAAGGGTCCGAGCAATCTTCGCGTTCTGCGCGTGCTCGAGCGCCTGCTGGACAGCGGCGCCGAGGTGGTGCTGCTCGCGGGCAACCATGACGTGCGCACGCTGCTCGGCATCGCGTGTGCCGAAGCGTCGCATCCCACGCTGGCCCACTTGTTCGTGCGGATTTGCCCCAAGGTCGTGCCGCTCCTACGCGAGATGTACGACGCCTACGTCGCGCCAATGCCGAACCTCGTGCTCGAAGACGACGGCACGGTTGAGCGACGTTTGCTGCCGCCGTCGAGCTGGTACGAGGAGTTCGGTCCGCTGGTGCGGGGCACCGTACCCCCCAAGCGGATTCGAAAAGAGCTCCGCCGGGTGCGCCAGAAGTGCGACGCACTGCGGGTTGCGCTCGTGAAGGCCGAGATGACGATGGGCATGGTCGGCGCCACCCTTCGGGCCTGTCGCGAGCAGTTCCTCGAGCCGGGCGGCGACTTTACGTGGCTGCAGTCACGGCTGCAGGTGCTGCACCGTGCCGGCTCGTTCTTGTTCTGTCACGCCGGTGTCGACGACGTCATCGCGCGCCAGCTGGCGGTGGAAGGAGTCGAGGCGGTCAATCGCGACTTCCGAGCGCTGCTCACATCCGACCCGTTCGCGCTCTACAACGGCCCGCTGGGCAACGTCTTCCGCACCAAGTACCGCAAGCAGGACTTCCCCTTCACCGAGCACGGCGCGGCATGTCTGCGAAGCATGGGCGTGCATGGGATCGTGCACGGCCACAAGAGTCACGTCACCGGGCAGCAGCTGCAGATGCGAAAGGGGATCGCGAACTTCGAATGCGACACCTCCCTCGACCGGAACACCCGACTCAAGTGCGGCCTTCCGGGCATTGGCCAGGCTGCGACGATCATCGGCTGTGATAGTGTGCGAGCGATCAGCAACGACAGCATGACCGACCGCGTGCTGGCTGCGACCCCTGCTTGATCAGCGGGCCATGAGCGACCAAGGCAAGACCTTTCGACACGAGTCGATTCAAGAGGCGGACGTCCTCGCCGACCACCTCAACGAGATCGCAGACGCACTGCGGGCGGGAACGCTCAATCTTCGCGACGACGCGGGAGCGCTTTCGCTGCAGCCCAACGGTCTCGTTCGGTTCTCGCTCGCGGGCCAGCAGCAGCCCGACCAAGCCAGCATCACACTCACGCTGGCCTGGCGCCCGCAGCATGAACTCTCTGCCTCATCGCTGACGATTTCGCGGACCGACGATGACGGAACTTCTCGCGCGTGAGGGACTGGGCGACAACGTTCGATTCTTGCTGCTCGAGGTGAGCCGCCAGGTCGAGCGCGTCGTCGGCTACCTCGACGCACCCAGTGATGCTGCTGCGCGCGCGCTGCTGGAGCGCGACGACTACATCGACCAGCTGCGCAACACCATCGGGCGGCGCTGTCTGGCGCTGGAGACCGATCCGGCAATGACCGAGGGCGACCGCAAGTTCCTCAAGGCGCTCGATGTGGTCAGCGCCAACCTCGAGCGCATCGCCGACTTCTGCGAGAACATCGTCGACCACGTCGGTCAGCTTTCGCGAGGCAACGTGCGCGGCGACCTCGACATCGATGCCTTTGCCACGCCGGTGCTCGCGGGCCTCGAACTCACCCAGGACGCGCTCGAGAACGGCGACGTCCAGGTTGCGCTCGAGATCTGCAAGCTCGAACGCGACCTCGACGAGCTGTACGGGCGGCATGTCAGGCGGCTGACCAAGGCCCTGGCCAAGGGCAAACACACCAAGCGCCGCGTCGCCGCCATGTTCATTGGGCACTACTTCGAGCGCATGGGCGACTCGCTCGAGAACATCGGTGAGGCGATCATTTCGTGGCTGCTGGGAGACCGGCTCAAGATTCAGCAAATTTCGGCGTTGGGAGAGGTCCTCGTCGAGTCGGACGCGAGCATTCCGCTCGAGGAGGTCGAGCTGCACGAAGTCGGCGAGACGCGCTCGGGTTGCCACATCTCGCGGGTGACCGAAGCCAACGACGAGCAGCTTGCGATCTTCAAGGAAGGCAAGCTGCGCAAGCTCGCCAGCGAGCGTCAGAGCGTTTCTCAGTGGCAGCGCATCATTCCCGGGCTCGTCCCCGACATCTATTCGTTCCACGTGCGGGGGGAGAGTGGGGCGCTGCTGTATGAGTACGTCGAAGGCGCCACGTTTCAGCATCTCCTGCTGTCGGCCGACGACGCAACGCTGGGCCGCGCGGTCCGCTCGGTCGGCCGAACGCTGCGGCAGATC
Organism: uncultured Nannocystaceae bacterium; assembly: GCA_964432695.1. Taxonomy (GTDB): domain Bacteria; phylum Myxococcota_A; class Polyangia; order Nannocystales; family Nannocystaceae; genus CAJXVA01. The sequence continues at coordinate 7,561 of CAYSPB010000011.1, read as the reverse complement.
TGGGACGTCACCGCGAGCGACATGCGCTCGCGGGCGAGCTTCATCGGCCAGCTTCGGCGGCGTCTGACCGAGGTCTACGCGGTGCATCCAGAGTTTCGGGCCGCGACGCAGACGATCGCCGGACGAAGGCACGCCTCGCTGGACGACTTGCTCGACGAGCTCGACGGGCTCGACGACGAACTTCAAGCGCCGTTCTCGGTCCGAATCCACGGAGACATGAACGTCGACAACCTGATCTGTCGACCCGAGGAGGACTCGGTGCGGATGATCGACGTCCATCGGTCCCGCATGATGGACTACGTGCAGGACGTCTCGGTGCTGCTCGTGTCCGGTCAGCGCTTGATGCGGCTCGATCCCGCCACGCGGCGCCGTATCGCCCACGTCATGCGGTGGTTTCTCGACGAGGCGACGACGTACGCACACGCGCGCGGCGACGCGACCTTCAAGCTCCGCCTCGCGCTGGGCGTTGCGCGCTCGCTTGCGACGTCCACCCGCTTCGTTCTCGACAAGGAGCTCGCTACGAACATGTTCTTGCGCGCGCACTTCCTGCTGCGCGACATCGCCGAACGTGGGGTTCAGGCGCCCGAAGCCTACGTCCCCGATCGAGAGGTGCTCATTGACTGAGGCCTGCAACCTGCGCGTCGGGGTCATCGGCATCGAGGGGGCCTGGAGCACCGAGGTGCTCGCTGATGCACTCGAGCAGAGGACCGGGTTCCGCGGAGTCATCGACCTCGCCGATGCGGTGACTGACCTGGACGCGGGGACCGTGCGGGCTTCGGGCATCGACCTGCACGAACTCGATGGCGTGGTCGTGAAGAAGCTCGACAAGGCCTACAGCCCAGACATGTTTCCGCGGCTGGACATCCTGCGCTACCTGGAATCACGCGGGGTTCGGGTGTTCTCGCGGCCCGCGTGCATTGCGGGCATGCTCAATCGGCTGGGATGCACGGCAACCCTCCGGGCGCATGACGTCCCGATGCCACCGACCGAGATCACCGAGGACCTCGGCCATGCGGCGGCGGCGGTGCGGCGTTTCGGTAAGGCCGTGCTCAAGCCGCTTTACTCGACCAAAGCGCGGGGGATGACGTTGGTCTCGGCCGACCAAGACGACCTCGAGGTGCAGCTCGCCGACTACAAAGCCGCAGGCAACCCCTGCCTGTATCTGCAGAAGGTGTTGCCGCTGCCCGACCGCGACTATGGCGTCGTGTTCCTCGGTGACGAGTATTTGGGCGCCTATGCCCGGGTTCGTGGGCAGGGGGCGTGGAGCACGGTCTCCGCCCAGGGAGGCCACTACGCCTGCTACGAGGCGCCCCCACGGGTGATCGAGCTGGCCCGCCGCGCGGGGATGCCGTTTGGACTCGACTACACGAGCGTGGACGTGGCTGAGGTCGACGGCGAGTACGTCGTGTTCGAGGTCTCCGCGTTCGGAGGCTTTCGCGGCCTGCGAGACGGCTGCGGGCTTGATGTCGCTCCGCGTTACGCCGACCATGTCGTGCGTGAGCTCCGAGGGACGTAGCGCCTCGATCGTATCGCTGGCCACCACGCTGGCCGAGCGTCATCCCGCCGAGCATGCGCGGTGCTTTGCCTTCGACGGCTGGCGGCTCGAGCTGCGCAGCAACACCGTGGCCCTGCTCGACACGGTGGGTGCCTACTTGGAGCTGTTCGCGGCATCGCCGGGCCCGTGCGATGTGACGGTGTCGGCGTACGAGACCGATGCGCCACAGTTTGGACTCCCGTACTTCGACTGGAAGCGAGGAGCGGGCAAGATCGGCAAGAAGGAACAGTGCGCCGACCTCAACGACGGTTGGGTCGTGCGCAAGGTCCGGACCGGCATGCACTTCTTACTGTCGCCGACCCACAAGGTTGCCGTGGGTCCGTGCACGACGAACTACAACCAGATCGTCAACTTCATCAACGCCACGCTGGTCTCGCACCGCCTCGCCGAGGGCTGGACGCTGTGCCACGCGGCCGGCGTTGCGCTCGGGGAGCGTGGGATTGGGATCGCGGGGACGTCGGGCGCAGGCAAGTCCACGCTGGCCCTGCACGCGATGAACGAGGGGCTGTCGTTCGTGAGCAACGACCGACTGCTCATTCGAGCCGAAGGACCAGCCCGGATGACCGGCATCCCCAAGCACCCTCGCATCAACCCGGGCACGGCGTTGAACAACCCCACGCTGACCAACATCGTGCCCGCGGAGCGTCGTGCAGCGTTCGAGGCAATGCCAATCGGCGAGCTGTGGGCGCTCGAAGAGAAGTACGACGCGGACATCGGCCGCCTGTACGGAGGGCGTTGGGCCAACGCCGCGGACCTGGTGGGCTTCGTTCTGCTCGATTGGCGACACGACCACGAAGGCCCGACGCGCATCGAACGCATCGACCTCGCCGCGCGCTCCGACCTGTGGCCGGCGCTGTTCAAGCACCCTGGACCCCTGCACGTGGCCGCAAACGGTCGGCGCGCCGAGAACACGGTGGAGGTTGCCCCTGAGCCGTATCTGCACGCGCTTGCCGACGTACCCATCTACGAGGTGCGCGGCCGGGTCGACTTTCCAGCCGCGGTCGCCCATTGCATGGAGGTGCTGCGGGCGTGAGCGGTGAGCCGGTCGAGGTCACGCGCTCCATCCTGGTCCCCGACCCGGTGCGGCTGGAGCGATACGTGCGTCTGCCCGAACTCGGTCCGCGGGTGTTGTTCTTCTCGGGGGGCACCGCCCTGCGTTCGATGTGCCGGGTGCTCAAGCGCTACACGCACAACTCCGTGCACCTCATCACGCCGTTCGATTCGGGGGGCAGCTCGGCACCGCTCCGGCTTGCGTTCTCGATGCCCGCGGTTGGGGACCTGCGCAACCGCTTGATCGCGCTCGCCGACGAGAGCGTGCAGGGCAATCCCGCGACCTATCGGCTGTTTTCCCATCGCCTCGACGCCAAGCATCCTCCCGAGCAGCTCGCCGAGGAACTCGCCTCGATGATCTCGGGCGCGCATCGGCTGGTCCAGGCCATTCCGCAGCCGCTGCGCCGCCTGGTGCGAACCCATCTGCGGACGTTTGCGGAGCAGATGCCCGAGGGCTTTGACCTTCGCCACGCCAGCATCGGCAACCTGCTGCTGACGGGTGGGTATCTCGCCAACGACCGCGACACCAACTCGGTGGTGTTTCTGTTCTCTCGACTGATCAAGGCGCGTGGCCTCGTCCGTCCGATCGTCGATGACGACGTCACGCTGTACGCCCGAACGCGAGGCGGCCGAACGATCGCCGGCCAGCACGAAATCACGACTCGCGTCGACGCCGATGACCCGCTGGACGCGCTGTGGCTCGGTACCGACGACGCGACGCCGCAGGCGTGCCCGATCGAGCCCTACGTCGGCGAGAAGATTCGAACCGCGGACCTGATCTGCTTTCCGATGGGCAGCTTCTTCACGAGCGTGCTCGCGAACCTGCTGCCGCAGGGCGTTGGGCAGGCGATTTGCGACGCGCCGTGTCCGAAGATCTATGTGCCGAACACGGGCGTGGACACCGAGCAGCGCGGCATGAGCATCGTCGACGCCGTCGACCGAATCGTGGCGACGGTTCGCCGGGATGCGGGGATGGAGGTCCCGATCGAACGCATCTTGAACTTCGTGCTGCTCGACTCGGCCCGGGGTCGCTACGAGACTCCGTCCAGCCGCAAGGCGCTCGAGTCTAGAGGCGTCCGGGTGCTCGACCGCCCGGTCAGCGCCGACGCGAACCCAAACAAGCTCGATCCCACCGCTGTGTCCGAGGTCCTTCTCTCGCTGGCCTGACCCTCTCCCGTCGATCCCGTCGATCCGCGATGCGCTCGGACGCGGCTCGGACGACACTGAGGTGAAGCAGGAGCACGCGCGCGCTCAACCCAGCCGCTGCACCAGCGCGCGGATCAACGGCTCGAGGCCGGGGCGACCAATCCGCTCGAGGGCGACTTCGGGAGAGACCCACATCCGCCCCCGATGGCGTTCGTCCCAGGCATCCTCGTCGTGCACTCGGGTCACGCGCATGGGGTACACCTCGCAGGTGACTTCGGCGCCCCACTTGTCGAGCGTGAACGTGCCGAGGCTTGGATTCTCGACTTCGCCTTCGATACCGGCTTCTTCAAGGGCCTCCTTGGCGGCGGACGCCTGTGGCGTGAGACCGGGCGTGATGATGCCCTTGGGCACCACCCACCGCTTCTTCTTGCTCGAACCGATGAGCAGGATCTCGAGCCCAGCCTCCGTGCGGCGGTAGGGCACGACGCCGGACTGCATGTAGTAGTAGGCGGGACGGCGTCGGCGCTCGGCGCCGCCGGGGCCGGGAAACACGAAGTCGCGGGGCAGGGCCTCGGGGTCGACGATGTCGAGCAGGGTTGCGCTCCCTCGGGGCAAGGTCGCCCAGTCCTCCGGCATCGAGATGCGCGCGAGCATGCCTGGGCGCATCGCTGCGGACTGGTCGCACAGGTAGCCGAGCAGCTCCGAGAGGCCTGGGTTGTGGCCGACCAGCATCACCCGCTGCGCGGACGCTGCCGGACTGGCCAGGACGCGAAGCAGCGCGCGCAGCGGGGCGTCGTAGATGCGTTCGTCGGTGCTCAGACTGGCGATCCCACGACCCCCGGCCTTGAGGGTTTTCTCGGCAGTCACGTGGGTGCGGGTCGCCGGCGATGCGATGGCCACGTCGGGCAGCCAGTCGTGGGTATGTAGGTATACACCGATACGCTGGATGTCGCGCTTGCCCGCGTCGGTCAGCGCGCGGGCCCGATCATCGCCGAGGCGACCGGTCTCGGCTCGACCGTGACGAAGCAGCAGCAGCTCGCGCGTACCCATCGGGTGAGCGTACCGCGTGTTGGCGGTTCACGGCACGGCGAAGAAGGTCGCGCCCGCGCCATGCCCCTCGTGTTCCTCGCTGCACGCAGCCCGTCTGCGAATGGAGTCGCAGCCGAGACCCAGCCGAGGCCGTCCTTCGTGCTGCTCTCGACCACCGTGTCGGTGGCTGGCTCGTAGCAGTACAGCCCGAAGCCACCGCAACCCCCGGACCAAAACAACGCGTCCTTCGCTGGCGTTCGAGGTGCCCGCGATGGCGTCGCGGAGCCCTTGCTCATCATCGCGCAGGTCGCACGCGCAGACGGAGGCGAGCAGGGTGAGCGTCGCGGCGCGGAAGCGGACTATCGTGTCTGGCCGCGCGCGTGAAGCAGGACCGCGCGATGGTCGAGAACCGCGTCGAACAGCAGGTCCAGGTCCTCCGTGGTGGTGCGGTGATTGGTGATGTTCACGCGAATGACCGCCCGTCCGTGAACGCGGCCGCTGCTGGGGACCGCGACCCCGCTTTCCTGGACGCGCATGACGATCTCGTCGTTGAGACGATCATCAGCCTCATCACTGCCTGCCCCCACGCAGCGAAAGCAGGTGATTGCGAGGTCCGTGGGTGCCATGAGCGCGACCGCGTCGCTGGATTCGATGCGCGCGCGCAGGTGTTCGGCTTGCAAGCAGTTCTTGTGCACCTGCTCGCCCAGGGCGGTGAGTCCGTGCGTCTTGAGCACCATCCACACCTTCAACGCTCGAAAGCCGCGAGAGAGTTCGACGCCTGCATCGCAAAACCACGGCGCGCCCGAGCCGGTGCCCCGTTCGGCCCGCTGCAGATACGACGCGCCTTCGACGAACGCGGCGTGATGGGCCGCTGAATCACGAATGAGGACGCACCCGACGTCGTACGGGACGTGCAGCCACTTGTGGGCGTCGAACGCGACCGAGTCGGCCCGTTCGATGCCCGCAAGGCGATCGCGCAGAGCTGGGTGCAGGCGCAGGCCGATGCCGATGGCGGCGTCCACGTGCAGCCATACGTCTGAGGCCACGCACTGGTCGGCAATCGCCGCGAGCGGGTCGACGGCGCCCGTGAGCGCGGTCCCGGCGGTTGCCACGACCACCCTCGGTCGCAGACCCGCGGCGCGGTCGCGGTCGATCGCTGCGCGCAGCGCCTCGGCATCCATGCGCAGGTTCTCGTCGGAGGGGACCTTCACCAGGCAGGCCGCCGGAAGCCCGACGACGCGTACCGCTTTGGCCACGGAAATGTGCGCTTGGTCCGAGGTGTAAATCCGAAGCGAGCCGACGTCGTGGTGCCCGTGGCGTGCGACGGCCAGCGCGATCATCGTGGCCATCGACGTACCGCTGAGCAAAATGCCCGAGGCCGTCGCGGGAAAGCCGACCACCTGCTTGAACCATCCGAGAACCTCGCGCTCGACGTGCACCGCCGCGTGTTCTCGGCCGCCCACGTTGGCGTTCATCGCGGCCGTGTACAGTGCCGCGACGATGCCCTCGGCCGTGCCGGAGCCGTGCACCCAGCCGAAGAATCGCGGATGTGTGTTGCCTACGCCGTACGGGAGCACGTCTCGCTCGACCGACGCGCATACGTCGGCCAGCGGCGTCGGATCCCAGGGCGCGTCGTCCCCCGAGCGGGTTGGCGGGGCCGTCCACGCCGGTCGCGTGCGCGCGGTCGCCATCGTGTCGATCGCGCAGTCGAGCGCCTGGTGGGCGAGGCGGCGAAACGCCTCCCAGTCGGTCGGGTCCAGGGTGCTCTCACGCTCGGCCATGGCGGCACTGTACGCGAACGGCCGGCGCCTGGGCGCGAACCTGCTAGGCGGTGGTCGATGTCCCAACGTCGCGTGATCGTCATCGGCGCCGGATTTTCCGGCTTGGCCGCAGCGTCTCACCTCGCGAAGGCGGGCCACCACGTTCAGCTGCTCGAGCAGCACGACCAGCCCGATGGGCGCGCGCGTTGCTTCGAGGCGGAGGGCTTTCGCTTCGACATGGGGCCCAGCTGGTACTGGATGCCGGACATCTTCGATCGGTACTTCACGGCGTTCGGCAAGCGCGTCGACGAACTCTACGACCTGCGCCGCCTCGACCCCAGCTATCGAATCGTGTGGCCTGAAGGCGTGGACTGGGACGTCCCCGCGGGGCTCGACGCGGTGCGGAGCTTCTTCGAGACCCATCAGCGCGGCGCGGGTCAGGCGTTCGACCGCTTCATCGAGCAGACCCGATACATCTACGACACCGCCGTCAGCGACTACCTGCTGCGTCCGAGTCTGTCGGTCTTCGAGTTCGTCGACCCGCGTCTGGTGTTCGAGTCCAGCCTGCTGTTCTATCTGGGCGTGCGAGGCAAGGTCGACGGACTGCAGCACCACACCCTGTTCTTCGATCGCGATCTCGACGTGCACATGCGCGAGGTCTACGAGCGGCCCGCGTGGCCGAAGGACCCCCTATTCTATGTGTGTGCACCGTCAAAGACTGACCCGTCGGTTGCGCCGCCGGACCACGAGAACCTCTTCGTGCTCGTACCCCTGGCTCCAGGACTGGAGGATTCGGACACCGAGCGGGCGCGGATCTTCGACACGGTCGTACGACGCATGGAGCACAGCTGTGGCGGCCCGTTGCGAGAGCGCATCGTGTACCGGCGCGACTACGCCATGCGGGACTTTCAGCGGGACTATGGGGCGTACAAGGGCAATGCGTACGGGATGGCGAATACCCTGCGGCAAACCGGTCCGTTCAAGCCGCCGCTGCGCTCGCGCAAGGTCGACAACCTCTACT
>CAYSPB010000010.1:0-44790 GCA_964432695.1 uncultured Nannocystaceae bacterium | reverse complement strand
GACGCCCTGGCCGACGTGGCTGCGACCTGCAGCGCGGCCGCAGATCAGATCTGCGTCGGCGACGGCACCGACTTCGAGGGGCGCACGCTGCCCGACTGCGACCTTACGACACAGAAGCTGCAGTACGACCAAGCGACGGACGCGTTCACTTGCGGTACGGATCAGACCGGCGGCGGCGGATCCTCGATCGTTCTTGACCTGGCTGACGATGGCACTGACGAATCGTCCGGGGTTACTGAGATTGCGACGACCGGAGACACGAACGCGATCTTCTCCGAGCCGTCGGCCGACAAGCTGTTGATCGCCGTGGGCAACGATTGGCCGAAGGCGGACGATGCCGACGACGTGACCTGCAGCGGCTGTGTCGCTGACAGCGAACTGGCGAACGACTACATCTCCGAGGTCGAGCTTGACAGTGAGGCCGAGCTTGAGGCGCAGCTCGTCGGCGTCACGGATGTCTTCACGAATAACGACGGCGCGCTCGCCGACGATAATCTCGGAGACGACAACGTTGACGCCCTGGCCGACGTGGCTGCGACCTGCAGCGCGGCCGCAGATCAGATCTGCGTCGGCGACGGCACCGACTTCGAGGGGCGCACGCTGCCCGACTGCGACCTTACGACACAGAAGCTGCAGTACGACCAAGCGACGGACGCGTTCACTTGCGGTACGGATCAGACCGGCGGCGGCGGATCCTCGATCGTTCTTGACCTGGCTGACGATGGCACTGACGAATCGTCCGGGGTTACTGAGATTGCGACGACCGGAGACACGAACGCGATCTTCTCCGAGCCGTCGGCCGACAAGCTGTTGATCGCCGTGGGCAACGATTGGCCGAAGGCGGACGATGCCGACGACGTGACCTGCAGCGGCTGTGTCGCTGACAGCGAACTGGCGAACGACTACATCTCCGAGGTCGAGCTTGACAGTGAGGCCGAGCTTGAGGCGCAGCTCGTCGGCGTCACGGATGTCTTCACGAACAACGACGGCGCGCTCGACGACGATAACCTCGGCGACGACGCGATCACGGCGCTGTCGGATGTTTCCGCGAAGACCGGCACCGGCACGACGGTCGTATTTGGCACCTCGCCGACGATCAGCACCGGCCTGACGGTCAGCGGTGATGTGGATGCGAATGGGTGGACCTCATCCGGCGAGGAGATGGCCGACTTCGATAGTGTCGTGCTCAGTCCCACCGCATGGTGGGGATTCGACAACGCGTCGGGTGCGACGCCGACAATCGAGCTTGGCACATCGCTCGGTTCGACGGCGACAACGGTGAACCTGCGCTTTGACTCGAAAGGGTCGGGGGCGTTTATCGAGCTTGAGGCGGATGTCGCGCGGTCGACCGGAGAGTTCCGGCAAGAGGGTAACCGCCTGCAGATCGGTGATGCCGATGCGGTGACCAATGCGACGTGCCTCACGCAGTCAAGCGATCGCCTGTTTCACGACACCGACTGCGACGAAACCAAAGACGCCGGTGAAGAGTGGATCGATCAGGCTGGCGGCGGCGGCTCATCGGAGTTCACCGATAACGGTGACGACCTGATCCCGGCAGATACGGGTGACCTATGGCTTCGCGTGAGCGGCGACACGACGACAGATGCGACACCCCCGGCGCTGGGCATGGTCGCGGCGAACGCGCTCGAATTTGACTTCGACGGCGATGAAACATCGGACGCGACGCTCGACGCAAACGGGCTTGAGGTCGACTGCACGCCCGCGACCGATGAGTGCAAACTAGAGATCACCGAGGAGACCGCGGATCCGTCATGCACGACCGGGGATCACTGGATCGCGAATGTCAATGACCAGTGGCGCAAGTGCAACAACGGGACGATCACAAACCTCGAAGACGGCGAGACGTTGACCGATGACACTGTTCTCGTCGCGAACGGTACCGCGTGGCAGAACCTGACGCTTCCCGACTGCGACAACGCGACGACCTCGAAGCTGCTCTACGATCAAGCGACGAACGCGTTCAGCTGCGGGACCGATCAGACCGGCGGCGGTGGCGGTGGCAGCGGGATTACAGTCGAGGATGCCGAGGTCTCTCTGCAGACGGTGACGAACACCGTGACCGAGACGGCCGTCTTTTCGTACGAGATCCCGGCGGACGATCCGGGCACCGACGGCCTGTACTGCTTCGAGCTGGGCCTTCGGTATCTGAACGATAGCGGGGCGACCGAATCGCCGTTTCTTCGTGTCGAATACGGCGGGTCGACGCTGTGGGGTGATCCGCTGCCGAACCTCAGCACGAACGCCAACGAGCGAGCGCTATACCTGCGCGGCTGCATGGCATTCCACAGCGCAAGCTCGCAGCACGCGCACGGCTTCTTCTATGTGAATGACGCGGGCGGCGCGTCTGCCGGTAACGGGAACATCGGTGACGACGAGGTTGCCGGGCATGGCGCGTGGTACGGCTCAGGCACTGTCGACTCGACATCCGCGCAGACGTTCGAGGTCACAATCCAGCACGACAACGCGAACGCGTCGGTGACGCTGACGAAGGATTTCGGTTACATGACGAAGGTGAACTGATGAGACGGCGCACCCTGCTACTGCTGGCCTTACTGGCGATGATCTCTTGCGATCCGCTCTATGCGGCGGGCCCTGCGCTCGTTACGGGTGAGTGGTTGGAGCAAGAGGATACCGACTTCACGACCGATGCGAACGGCCGCACCGGGATTCTCCGCAACGAAGGATTCGATTCTCACGGCTACTATCACCCGGGCCGAGGTTCGATCGTCTGGATCGATGGTTGGCAGAACGATGCAGGCGGCATCTACTGCAACTCGATCTATTCTCGCGCGGTGTGGGAATACTGCTACGAGGGCTGTACTAGCGACGGCGGTCTAGCGGCGACCGGCGATAACACGATCGGCGTGATCGATCTGTTTCACTTCACGAACATCACGTGCGGGTCGAGCGGGTACTGCCCCTGCGACTCGACCGATGCTTCGGGGGATTGCGAGGCCGATCATTCGGTGAACCCGTCGCCGCCCGACCGTCACCCGTACGATCAGAACTTTCTATTCGACGACGGGGGGACCTGGACGTTCCTGCAGTATGGCGGCGCAGCTCAGCCGCTTGAGATCCCATGCGGTACGCCGTTTGCGACGACGAACCTCGATGACACCTGGCTCTTTGACTTCTCGTCGGCGGCGTCCGGATGGTCGGATGCGTCGCAGACGGTGGGCTCGCCGACAAACGACTCGTGCTCGGCGTTCAATCACGCAGGTGGATACGGGATCATGCGGATCGGGGGCGGTTCGGGTGACACCGAGCGCTACACGAGGTCGGGCGGCTGGACGACGGTTGACACCGGGGGCGCGTCGCGGATTTCCTGCAGGATCGCGTACGACCCGAACAATCAGACGCTCGTCATGTTCGCCGGAGGGCCGAGCGACGGGTCTGCCGCGATCGACGTGTGGGATGACACAAACTCCGAGTGGGATGCGGTCACCGAGCTGAACAGCAGCGGCGGGGCCTGCACGCCGGGCACTGACTGCCCCGACGACCGGCGCTTCCCGTACTGGACGTACGATCACGTGCTGCAGCGGTTCGTCGCGATCGGCGGTCGGCAGCGCACGGATGGCGGCACCGTCTGGGGTGATGTCTGGTCGTTCGAGTTCGACGAGGGTAGCCTCACGCAAGGCCGCTGGTACGCGCACACGCCCGGGGGTGACACGTTTCCGGCCACAGCCTATCCGGCGGGCGACTATGATCAGGGCAACAACGTGCACGTCGTGCAGACCAGCAAGAACGGCACGCAGGACACGCAGATTTTCCTGCTGAGGCTCCAGGACAAGCCGCCGGTCGTGCAGCGCGGTATCGCGCTGAAAGGGGGGGCGCTTTCGCGATGAAGCTGAACGACATGTCGATCGAGCAGCTGGTCGAGCACCCGGGCGCACTGAAGCTGCGGCTCGTGCGCTGGTGCGACGAGGTGTCCGTCGGATGCTTTGGGGATCTGATCGGGCCCGGGCTCCACGTGCGGACGGTAGAGCGTCCCTGGCGCAATAACGAGCCGTACGTCTCGAACATTCCGCCCGGCACGTACCGCATCGTCGCAACCAGGTACAACCGAGGCGGGTACGACACGATCGAGATCGTTGGTGTCGATGGTCGATCGCTGATCAAGGTGCATCAGGGCGAGCTGCCTCGGCACGTGCAGGGTTGCGTCGCCGTCGGCACCACGCTGTTCGCCTACGGTGCGCGCTGGGGGCTCGACGGCACGCAGGGGGCCTTCGCCGAGTTCGCGCAAATGCTCACCGAGTGGGAAAAGCTGACCGATGGTCACTGGAACTACGGCGACACCGTCGGGGTAATCGACGTGTCGTATGCGTGGGGGGCGTGATGGCGCTTTCCCCGGAAGCGATCGCCGGTGTCGCTGCGCAGCTCGCGGCGATGATCACCGCGTTCGGCGTCGTCGCAGGCGCTCTTGTCGCGGTGTGGCGGAAGGTGATTTCGCCGCTCTGGGAAAACCGGAAGACCCGGCGCGGGCTGTTGAACCTGACGCCGTGCTATGACGAACTCAACCAGGTGCGCGGCGGTGTTCATGCCTCGCGCGCGGTCCTGCTTGGTACCGAGAACGGCGGCGGTGTGCCGGGCCCGGGTACGCAGGTTACGTCGTCGGTCTTCGCGGAGAGCGTCGGAGCGCTGCCGCCCGTCAAGCCGGATTGGCAAGGGCAGCCGGTCGACGAGCAGTATGCGCGGCTACTGCATGACGTGATCACGAAAGGTGAGGTGATCTTGCGCACCAACACGATGTCCGAAGGGGTGCTGCGCACCCTGTATCGAGGGCAGGGCATCACGCACAGCTGCGTGCGCCTCGTGAGCACGACGAATCACCGCGTCTATTACCTGTCGGTCAACTGGACCGGCGCAGACGATGTGGACATCTTGACGCCAACGCACCGGAACGCGATTCGTGCGTCGGCGCTGAGGCTTTCGAAGCTGCTAAGGTAGCTCGCAGGAGGGTTTGGGTATGACGGAAGGTGGAGTGGTCGATCTCAGAGGTCTCGTGCAGAACTCGCTCGAAGCGCTGGTCGTGCTCGCCCCCGTGGTCTACGGCGCGACCGAGGGCCTCGGGAAGATGCTCGGCGCTACCGCGCAGGGCAAGCGCATCCTCGCGGCCCTAGTGGGTCCGCTCGTCTGCCTGCTGGCGTGGCAATTCGGGTGGCTGCCCGACTGGCCAACCCGCGAGTCGGCGCTCGCTGTGCGCGTGGGTGCAAACATCGCTTGGAACGTCGTGCTCGGGCTCGTCGGATCCGGGCTCGCGATGTTCGCGAAGTCGTATCTCGTCAACAAGGCCGCCGAACGGTTCGGCAGTCGCAGTAAACAGGCGCGACCCTAACCCGGGCTGCGCATCGTCACGGAGGATTGAAGACAATGGGTGTTGGCAAGTACGCGAAACAGGCGATCCAGTGGTTGATCGGTGCGGCGAAGACGATCTTCGATCGGAACACCGAGGTTTCGAACTTCGTCGCGTCGGCGAAGGCGCTCGGCTTCGAATCGAAGATGCTGAACCGCTTCCTTCTCGGTATCGCCAAGGTCGAGCAGCATCAGGGCGCGCATACGTCGTTCTGGTCGAAGACCGAAGAGGCCGCGAAGGCGGGAACCGTGCCGGAATACACGGCCGAAGAGATCGCCTACATCAACCAGTTCAAGCGGGTGTTCGACAAGAATCTCAAGAAGCCTCTGCAGCGGCTCACGCGCAAGGCGAACAACGAGCACGCGGCCGGTGACGGCGTCGCCGTCGAGGATCATCCTGTAGCGATCGATCCCGGTGATCACGATCACGAGCCGTTCGAGCAGGAGTTGCCCGACCAGGGTTAGTTCGGTTACTCTTCGGGCACAGGCTCCCCCTGCAAGGGGTTTGTTGTTCATCGGACAGAAGGCTCGCCGCGAGGCGGGCCTTTCTTATTTTTGTGGTAGGCTCTTTAGCGATTTCGTGCGTTTTGTGTAGCAGGGCTCGGCGGTCAACGGGACCAACGCCGGGCCCTTCGTATTTGCGCTACACTCGGCGTGTTCGTCGTGACGGTGCAACGAGCACGCCCGGCCGTATTCTGTGGACCCTCGGCCGGGCGTACATATCGTTTCCGCCGGAAAGCGGGCCCTTTCTCGCCCCTGTTGACTTTTCCTTGGCCCCTCCGCATACTTTTCCTCGGTTGCGAGTGGATCAGACAGCGGAGCGGATTCTTGACCTACCCATCGACATCCCCGTCGAGACCGGCTTTCGGTGGTGCAGACGTACGCACCGATCCCGCGCTGCGATCTGATCGACTCGCTTTTTCAACTTGGCTCGCCCGCCGCGCTGCAGGGAGTTCGGAACGCTCCGACTCGCAACCAACCTGCGGCGCGGCGGCCGGGCCTCTTGCGGAAGTGAGGTTGTCCGATGAAACGTTTGCCGAGGATGCCGAAAGCGTCGATCGCTAACCCGCGCACGGGTGACGGTCGGCTTCATGTTCACATCGGCCGGTACGCTCGGGTCGACGGCGAGCAGTGGGATCGCATTGCGGTCGTGCTCGTCGATGCGGAGAGCGGCGAGACCGAGATCAAGCTGTCGACGAACGTGCCGCAAGAGCGGCTGCTTGAGTACTCGTTTCTCGTGCGGTACGACGAGACCATCGCCGCGCCGTATGTCGACGCATTGGTCGACGCGGGCATTTGCTACGACACGGGCGGCCGAATGGGTAAGGTCGTGCTCTGCCGCGAGCTGCGTTTCAAGCAAGCCTACATGGACGCCCTCAGCACCATCGCGAGCGGCGAGGATGTCGACGGCCGTTACACGCCGGTTGAGTCGCACGTCGATCACGGTGCGCAGCTGCTGCGCGTCAATGACATTCCTCCGACGCTTTGGCAAGCGCAGCGGTTTGTCGGTGGGCCCGTCGCCCTCGTCAACGGCGTCAACGGCGAGCAGCTGCTCGTGAACGAGGATGGCCTGCTCAAAGGTCTGCCGCGCAACGAAGCCGCGACCGCTTGGTATCGCAAGCGAGTTGTCGGCAGCTGTGATCCGAGCGGCTATCGCTGGGGCACGACCAGCATCGTCGGGAATGCGCTGTTGCTGATCGGAACGGCGGTGTGGGAATGAGCAGGCGCACCGTGCGCGACGCCGAGGTCGGCGAGGTGCTCCGCTCCCGCACCGACCCGCGCAACATCCGATCGAACGTCGCGCGCGTGGAAGAGGTCACGCCGAGCGGTGTCGTGCGAGTCGAGTACGGCACCGGGCGTCAGTTCTGGTACACGCGCAACGAGCTGTATACGAAGTTCCGCTTCGACTACCTGCAGGCGTGGGGGTCGTCGCGCGATTGGGACAAGGGGAACGACGATGACTGACCGTCCGCGCGAAGCAGAGAGGTACGAGGACCGGATCCGGCGTCTCGAAGAGAAGCTCGACGACAACCGACGGCGGGCGCGCGGCGCATACATGCGGGCCATGATCAAGCTGCAGGCGGCCGCGCCGATCATCGAGAAGCGTCGCTGCGGGACCGTCGGGGATCGAAGTTATCGGTTCGCGTCGATCAGAGACATTCTCGACGGGTACCAGCCGCTGTTTGAGAGGTTCAAGTTCGTGATCAGCTGGGGCGAGACGCGTGTCGACAACGGGATGATTCGCGTGCCGGTTTACTTGACGCACGTCGGCGGGTGGCGAGAGTCGGCGTCGGTGCCGATGCCGATCAGCGGTCGAGACGGTTCCGATCAGCAGCGCGTCGGCGTCGCGGCGACGTACTCGAAGCGTCGCGGCCTCGAAGACGTGCTCGGCATGTCGGCGGAAGACGACACCGACGGCGATGTCGGTGATGAGAGGCCGCAGGGCGCTGCCGAGGATCTGCTTTCGAACCCGGAGGTGCGCAAGCTCAAGTTCGAGAAGTACGGCGTCACGGAGCGCATGATTGAGGCTCGATGGGGGCGTGACGAGCCGCGACCGAAGACGCTCCGCGCAATGCGCGAGGTGCTGGATCGGCTTGCGGCGGGCGGCGACGTGCGGGAGTTGTTCCCTCGGTCGGCCTTCTTCACGGGGTGCCCGGAGTGCCGCGACTGCGGCGTCAGCATTCCGGATCCGGGCTCTGTTCACGACGGCCGGTGCTTGGCCTGCAGCAGGAACGCGAAACGCGACGGCAGTGCCGACGAGCCGGTTGCGCAGGATGACGATTCCTTCGGCGACTTCTGAGGAGTGCGAAGCGATGAACGAAAAAGATCAGATGACGTACTGCGGTTATCCGCATGATCAGTCCGGGTCGATCAAGCGAGTCGTGATCGAGAAGACCGGCGTGCTCCAGCACCGGGTTAGGCATTCGCCTGACGGTCTGACCTGGGGCTACAACGGCAGCGCACCTTCCGACTTGGCGCTTTCGTTGCTGTGGGATTGGGCGGGCACGGAACCGTGCGCGTCGCTGTACATCAACTTCCGTCGGCAGGTGCTGGCGACGCAGACAGCGGCCGAGGCCTTGATCATCACCGGCAAGCAGATTCGCGAGTTCGTCGAAGCTAACCCGGTGATCGCGAGCTTCCGCTGCCCGGTCGATGGCTGCGGCGGTTGGCGATTGATGCCGGACAGCGTCTGTGTGGCGTGCAGTGAGGTGGTGCGGCGCGGCTCTACGCTGCACGGGGAGCTTGTGTCTGCACTCAAGACCTCGGGGCCGCTGGATCCGTGCCTCGTCGATCAGGCAAGGCGCACGATCGCGGCGCTGCTCATGGTGATCGACGCCGAGAAGGCCGGGCCTAGCTCTGGTGCGTCGTCATGAGGCTACACGAGTTGCACCTTGAGCGCTTTGGCCCGTACCTCGATGAACGGCTCGCACCGCTCGCGAAGGTGAACGTGATCTTCGGTCCCAACGGTGCGGGCAAGTCGACGATCTTCGATGCGCTGCAGGCGGTGCTGACCGGGACGGCAGGCGGTGGCCTCGAAGGCGGTATCGGTCTCGACGAGCTGCGCACCCGTGGCGCTGACCGCAATTGGGTGCTCTCGATCAAGTACGGCGCGCCTGACGGCGGCATCGGCGGCGACCGGGAGTTCTCGCGGCACGAGGGGCAGAACCGCCGGTCGAACGCGCAGCGCGAGATCGGTCTTGACGCGGACCTTGCGCGAGCTGCGCTCGTGTCCGGCGAGCTGATGCGCCTCAAGCTGCCCGCCGCGCAGAGGCTGCTCACGACGATCGCGCGGCCCGACGAGGTCGAGGTGCCCGCCGAGCTGCGGCCGCTCATCAAGCGGCTGCTCGATCGCGAGGTCACGACGGTTGAGCTGTCAATCCTCGATCAGCTGCAGGCGGCCGCCAAAGAGCTGCGCAAGGCGAAGCGCGACGCGCGCGAGCAGCTCGGCTCCCGTCCGTCGGCCTCTGCGCCTGCGGATAGTCTGCGATCGATGTCTGTCGCCGACCTGACTCAGATGCTCACGAAGATCGAGCAGGTGCGGAACAAGCGGCAGCACGAGCTGCTGAAGGCGCAGCAGAGAGTGCGCGACCTGGCTGACGACCCGGTGCAGGCGAACGCGTACGTCGAGAAGGATCGCAAGGCGCTGAAGAAGGCCGAGGCGGACCTGCGCAAGGCGACTGACGGTCGCGATTTCGACGAGGAGCTGCTCGCCGCGAAGGCCGAGTACGACGAGGTCACGCAGCGGCATGAGGGGCTCAAACACGATCAGCGCCGACTGATCGCGAAGGCGGGGGAGTTGGCCGCCAAGGTCGACGAGTACTCGAACCGTCTCGCGCTGCTGACTTCCGGCGAGGGCAAGACGTGCTTCGCGTGCGATCGCCCAAAGCTTGGGAAGGATCGGCAAGCGGCGATCGCGAAGAAGTGGGAAGGCGAGCGGCAGCTGCTGCGCGATGAGCGGCTGCGCCTCGACCAGGAGCTGCAGCGGATCGAGGGCGAGCTGCAGGATCCGCCGCCGCTCGCTGCCGTGGAGAAGGTTCGCGAGGAGATGCGCGCGAGCGACGGCTTGCGTGAGCGCGTTCGGTTGGCGCGCGCGTCGCTCGAAGATGCCGAGCGCCGCCACGAGCGCTTGGCCGCGAAGCGCGACGACGAGTCTGAGTCGGCGGCCGCGGATGTCGCGGATCTCACGCGTCGCGTCGCGGTCGGCGCTCATCGGTGCGGCAAGCTCGCGCAGTACATCGGCGAGCGCAAGGCGATCGTCGCCTTCGACGAGCGAGCCGAGGAGCTTGAGCGCGACATCGTTGACCTCGACCGGCTCGTTGAGAAGTTCGGCTCGAAGGGCCTGCGCGCGAATGCTTCCGGCGGCGGCCTGTCGGTATTCCTCGAGCGCGTTCGCGATCGTGCGGCTGAGCTGGGCGTTACCGGTGTGGATTTCTCGCCGCTGGTGATTGGTCGCGGCTGGCCGAAGGTGCACGGCAGCAAGATCTCGCGCATCGCGAAGAGCGAGCGCATGCGCGTCTCGCTTGCGCTGCAGGTGGCTGCCGCGCAAAGCACGGGCGTCGGGATCGTCTGCTGCGATGACGCCGAGTCGTTCGCCGATGTGCGAAAGGTCGTTCTGCAGTACCTGCGCGACGCGAGCGATGTGCAGTCCTTCCTGTTTTTCGCGGCGCACGGAGAAGCCGCGATGCAGTTCGACCAGCTTGCGCGGCGGTTCAGCAACTCAGAGACGATCGCGTTTTTCGAGGTCCGGCCCACCGCTGTCGGTGCGCGGATCGTTCGAGTCGGAGGTGAAGGGTGAGTGAAGATTTGGTGATTGGCCGAGGCCTCAAGCTGCCGAAGACGTTCGTGACGGAGACGTGCGCGATCCTGGCGAAGCGCGGCATGGGAAAGACGTACACCGGCAAGCGAATGGTCGAAGAGATGCTGCGACTCGGTGCGCAGGTGTGCGTGATCGATCCGGTCGGCGTTTGGTGGGGCCTGCGGTCGAACGTGAGCGGCAAGGGTGCGGGCTACGAGGTCGTGATCATGGGTGGCGATCACGGCGACCTGCCGTTGACTCCGACGAGCGGTGAAGTCGTCGCGCAGTTCGTCGTCGATAGCAGGCAGTCGGTGGTGCTCGATCTTTCGGCGATGCGGAAGAATCAGGCGAAGGTGTTCGTGACCGAATTCCTCGAAGCGCTCTATCACCTCAACCGCGACGCGCTGCACGTCATGATCGACGAGGCGGACGAGTTTGCACCGCAGATGAGCGGCGGCGGTCCCCGTGGGATCGAGGCGCGCATGCTGGGTGCGATGGAAGACCTCGTGCGGCGCGGTCGCGGTCGCGGCCTCGGCTGCACCATGATCACGCAGCGTCCGGCGGTGCTCAACAAGAACGTACTGACGCAGATCGAGATGCTGGTCGTGATGCGCCTCGTGTCGCACTACGACGTGAAGGCGGTGAGGGCTTGGGTCGTGCTGCACGCGACCGACGAGGAGCTTGAGCAGCTGCTCGCCGACCTCCCGACGCTGCCGGTCGGTCGGGCGTGGTTCTGGTCGCCGGGCTGGCTCAAGCTGTTCAGGCCGGTGAGCGTTTCGAAGTTGCGGACGTTCGATAGCTCTGCGACGCCGGAGGTCGGTACCCGGGTGCAGCGGCCGACCGGCCGCGCCGAGGTTGACCTCGACAAGCTCCGAGCGGTGATGCAGGGCGCAATCGATGAGGCGGCCAGTACCGACCCGAAGCAGTTGCGGAAGCGCCTCAAGGCGGCCGAGGCCGAGATCGCCAAGCTGAAGGCGGCGGCGGCTGCCCCGTCGACGCCGGATCCCGTACTCACCCTGGCGCAGCACCGGGAGGTGATGGCGGCGATCGAGGTGATCAATCGCGCCTTCGCCAGCCTAGAAGGGCGCAGGACGGCCACAGAGCCGCCCGCGCGGCCGAGGGGCCCCGAGAAAGGGGAATCGGCCCGTACGGGGCCGCCCAGCGCGCCAGAGGGGCAGGCTGGCGACCCGCCGGAAGGCCTGACAAAGGTCGCTGATGCGCTGCTGGCCGCGCTCGTGCCGTACCCGCAGGGCCGGAGCAAGGCGCAGGTATCCATTCTGTCGGGCTACAGCGCCCGCTCGTCGACTTTCTCGGGTGGCCTGACTCAGCTGGTCGACATGGGGCTGATCGTCCGTGAGGGCGGCGTGTACGTGGCCACGGATCTCGGTCGAGAGGTCAAGCCGTCGGCCCCGATGCCGACCGGCGATGCGCTGTTCGAGCTGTGGCTCGGGAAGGTCGGCCGCTGCGAGAAGGCGATCTTGAATGCCCTGCGGGAGTTCTCCGAGCTGGATCGCTCGGAGCTGGCCGAGCGCACCGGCTACAGCGCGCGCTCGTCGACCTTCTCCGGGGCGATCGCAACTCTGAAGACGCTAGACCTGATCGCCGCGTCGGTAGGCGGGTCGACCGGCCCGGCTGTCACTCTGTCGCTGTCGGAGGTGCTGCAGTGAGGATCTCGATCGTCGTCGACCTGGGCGAGGATTTCGAGTTTGCCGACGACGAGCACCGCGAGCAGCTGCGCAAGGCTGCCGTCGAGTTCGGCACATGGGCGATCCACGACTATCTCGCCGTCGGGGATTCCGCCGGGAAGCAATCGTGCGGCGCGACCTTCTCCGACGAGTGCCCCGGCTGCGGGTCGGCCGATGGCTGCGCGTGCGGCTGGGCTGAGGGCGAAGGATGAACCGGCGCAAGATCGATTGGCCGTTCATCGAGCCGCACGGCGAGAAAACGGTGACGTGGCGCACGACGACGACGGCATCAATCGAAGACGCGTTCAAGGACGCCAACCGAGTACTCGACAGGCTCGTCCGTGAGAACGCGGCCGACCGCGTCGTCGAGGCGCTCGTTCGCCGACTGCCGTACACCGCTACGGACATTCGCGCGGCGGCGCTGAAGTGCCGCGAGATCGATCGCATGGCCGAGTCGATCGTGCGGCTGCACATATTCGCGAAGCATGAAGGTGTCGCGACGCTCGCCGCTGCTTACGACCGACTCAAGGCGATGGCCGAGAGCAAGTAATCAAACTGCTGCGCGACGCAGCGAAGAAGGGAGATCACATGCCTGACATAACCCCGCCGCCCACGCCGGAGGATGCGACGACAGCGACCGGCAAAGGCTCGAAGAAGACGTCGAAGAAGACGTCGAAGAGGCGCGGCCCGAAGAAGAAGCCGCTCAAGAAGGCACCGAGGCAGCAGCGGGTGCCGGGCACGTTCGATGACACCGACCCGGAACTCGTGAACCTGGCGATTCAGCACGAGGATCTTGAGCACACGATCGCGCAGTACAAGTCGGACCTCAAAGCCTGCCGGGCGACCATCCGCGCCAAGCTCAAGGATCTGAAGAAGGATCGATGGTGCGACGGCGAGTACTTCCTGTCGCAGGACGACGCGACGCCGAAGATCTCCGGCGGCACGGTCGAGCAAAAAGACTGATGGCTAAGGTGCCGGACCACATGACCGAAGGAACCTGCGGCAGCGAGAAGTGCGGCCGCAGGATCCTTTGGGCCCGCGTTCAGCTCGAAAGCGGGGAGATCAAGAAGCTGCCGTTCGACAAGCGTCGGCAGCGCGTCTACACGGCCGGGCCCGACGGCGTCTTTCGCGCGTCGTCGCTCGGTTTCCTGCCTCATCACCGCACGTGCCCGGGCGTTGAGGATTTCAACAAGCGGAAGAGGGGAAGCAGCTCATGAAACGAGACAGCAAGACGCCACAGATCGACGGGCGGTACATGACGCGGCGACGCGGTGTGGAGTACATCCCTGGCGGGCACCCCGACGACGATACGACGCTCGGCCTGCGCGGTGCGTGGATCGCGGACATCGACCCGGAGAACTCGGCCCGGGTCACGTTGATCGTGATGCTGCCGAACAGCTCGACGCCGATGGCCGTGCGTGAGTCGGTCTATGACCCGCACAAGCAGGCGGCCGGTTCCTGGCACTGGCCGAAGTTGCACAATGAGCGAAGAGCGCGTCCACCGCATCGCCGCCGCCGCGACAACCAGCAGCGGGACTCCCGGCGGCGGCACGGAGGGAGGTGATCTTCATTCCCTGGGGCGGTGGCATCGGGTCGCCGCCCCGTCTTATCCCGAAGCACCGAAAGGAACTGTCATGACGAAGCCCAAAACGAAACCCATTGATCCGACGACCATCTGCAAGCTCAACGAGATCCGCGTCGTCAAAAACGTGCGCGACTACCGAAACCCCGAGGCCGACGCGGAGCTGCGCGCCTCGGTTGAGCGCCTCGGCGTGCTGCAGCCGCTGCTCGTGCGTCCGGCCGCCCGTGGTGGCGGCTTCGAGCTGGTGTGCGGGCACCGGCGGTTCGACGCGGCAAAGGCGGCGAAGCTCGGCGAGGTGCCGGTGATGGTCAGAGAGATGACCGACGCCGAGCGCGATCAGGTGCAGCTCGTCGAGAACCTGCAGCGCGAAGACATTGATCCTGTCGATGAGGCGCTCGGCCTCAAGCAGCTGGTCGAGAACGGCATGAGCGTCGACGAGATCGCGGTCGAGCTTGGCTGCAAGAAGGGCGCGGTCTATGCCCGCATGAAGCTCGCAGAGGCTCCCGCAGCGGTGCTCACTGCGATGCGCGCGGGTGACTGCCCGGCATCGGTCGCCGAACTCATCGCTCGGATTCCGAGCGAGAAGCTGCGCGACGAGGCGGCCGACGAGATCCTCAATCACGCCGAGTGGGATTACAGCTCCGGCAAGCATGAAAAGCGGCCGCTCACGTTCCGTGAGGCGAAACGGCTGATCCATCGAAAGTACATGACGCAACTGAAGGGCGCGCCGTTCGATCGGAATGTCGACCAGCTGGTTGATGGCGTCGGCCCCTGCAGCTCTTGCCCGAAGCGCACCGGCAATCAGAAAGACCTGTTCGGCGACGTGGGGCGTGCGGACATCTGCACCGATCCGATCTGCTTCAATAACAAGGCGCGCGCGGGTGCTGCAACCAAGCTCGACGACCTGGCTGCGAAGGGGTACGTGCTTGGTGATCCCGACAAACTCATGCCGCACGGATACGTCGCGCATCACTACGTCAAAGCCGATGACCCGTGCCCGGAGGACCGAGGCATGAAGCCGCGCACATACGCGCAGCTGATCGGCGAGCACGCACAGCGCTATGCGGTGCACGATCCCTGCTCGAATCGCGTGCACGTGCTCTACAAGCAGTCGGCCGTGCTGCAGGCGATGCGCGACGCCGGGCACAAGAGGATCGCCGCCGAGCTGGAGCGGGTCGCAAGTGTCGTCGGGCCCGACAGGCAGCACCGTGAGCAGAAGAAGATCGACACGGCGGTTCGCTCTGCGCAGGTGGCTCGATTGATCGAGAAGGTCGAGACCGGCCCGGCCGCGCCGACGCTCGACGTGTGGGCGGCTCTTGCCGCCGCTGCGATCGCGGGCGGGTGGCACGAGACGCTGCGTTCGATGTGCGCGCGCCGAGGTCTGAAGAAGGGGCGCGACGACAACCGGCCGCCCGCCGAGATGCTGCGCGCGCACCTGAATCAGCTAAAGACCTCGAAGCAGCTGCTCGCGTTCATCGTCGAGATCATGAGCGCCCGGCACGGCGTGATCGAGCAGATCGGCGGCGCGTACAAGCTCGACATGAAGAAGATCGCATCGGAGACGCGCAGCGAGCTGCGTGCGGCCGCCCGCAAGAAGAAGGCCGCCAAGAAGAAGGTGACCAAGAAGGCCGCCAGCAAAGCGACCAAGAAGAAGGTGACCAAGAAGAAGGTGACCAAGAAGAAGGTGACCAAGAAGGCCGCCAGCAAAGCGACCAAGAAGAAGGTGACCAAGAAGAAGGTCGCCAAGCGCGGGGCGCGCTCGTGAGCGACTTCAAGCTTCTCGCGCCCGACCGACAGCTCGACATCGTGATCGGCTTTCTCGCGCCGTTGTACGAGGTCAAAAAGGCCGAGGTGCTCGGCAAGGGTCGGTCGGGCTCGGTGCGGGCCTGCAGGCGGGCCTCGATGCTGTTCTTGCGCCGCGCGGGTTGGTCGAAGCGTGCGATCGGCGACGCGTTCGGCCGCCACTACACGACGGTTACTTCGAACTGTGAAAAAGCTGTGTGTACCCCTGTTGATCGAGATCGCGTCGAGGGGGCAATGAGGACATTCGGGCTGTGACCGGCCAGATTTCCACAGAGATACTCACAGCTGTGAAAATCCGATAAGCCGATCCCCGGCCAAGGGTTAGCCGCATTTGATGACATTCCCACAGCGCCTACTACGGCTACTCAGAGGGCCTTCTTGAAGGGGAGGATCGCAGGTAGCCGCTCTGGGGGCTGTGGAAAAGGGGAGTGCCAGTGACGCAGGGAAAGCTGTTCGACGAACCGAACGAACGACGAGGGCCTCGATCGCCGTACGACATGACCCTCGACGACGAGACCGAGGTGCACAAGCGTGTCCGGCGCAAGCACACCGACACCGAGCGCGAAGCTGCCATGCAGCAGCTCCCGAAGATCGCGGAGAGCTGCGCGAAGGTGCTCGACGCACTCGATGCGCACGGCCCGATGACCGATTACGAGCTGGTGCAGTGCACCGGCATCCGCAGTGCCCGCCGCCGCCGGGCCGACCTCAAAAACGCCGGGCTCGTGCTCGATAGCGGTGTGCGTCGCGAGCATCCCGAGACCGGCTCTTCGATGATCGTATGGGAGAAGGCATGAGCAGAGACGAGACGTGCGAACCGGAATGGCGCGGAGTGCTGATCAGCTGGATCGGCGCAGCTGCCGAGCTGGAGTCGACGAAGGTGGCCGCGCGCGAAGCGACGCGCGCGTTCGAGAACGCAAGAGAACGGTTCACCGATGTCGATCGCGAGCTGCAGACGATGAAGATTGAGGACCGGCCCCCGGTGGGCTGCGTCACGGCGATCACGAGCCGCGAGCTGCCCGACGTTATCGGTGCGGGCGAGTACTTGGTTGCCGGACTCACTTCGTCCGGTGGGGGTGCGCGTCGCCCCTGGCATGAGCGGCACGCGCTGAGCATCGCCGATGCCGATGCGCTCAAAGAGATCGTCGAGCCCGCCGTGCTGGACCCGTGCGCGGTGGCGCTGAGGGAAGTTCTGCGGCGTGGCGTTGAGGGGCGGAAGGCGCTGCGGTTCACCGAGTACCTGCTGCGGAACCGTACGGCTCCGACGGCGATCTCGGCGGGCGAGTTCGCGGCCGCCCTTGGTCAGTTCGAGGCACACGAGGCTTCGCAGTGACGGCGGCGCAACGCAAGAGGGCGAAGCGCTCGGCGAAGCGCCGCGACGACGACCTCGTTGCGCTTGCTGACGCGCTTCGCGAGGCGTGGGATGGGATGGACAGCCTAGAGCCGAGGCCGCGCAAGATCTACCTGCACGCGGACGCGTACGACGCCGTCGCCGACAAAGGTTTCGATATGTCGCAGTTCGAGCGGCTTACCGAGATTCCGATCGAGGACAAAAAGTAACTGCGCGATCGCGCGCCGCTTTCAAAAGAGAAGGGGATTCGCAATGTTGAGTAAGGCTGATGGGACGTTCGTGGCAATGCTGATGGTGCTGTGCGTTGTTATCGCTGCTGCGATGGTCGCGCATGCGCACTTCGACCAACTTGAGAATGAAGCCGAGCAGCTCGCTGAAATGCCGATGAATTGGTACGAGCCGGAGATCGATCCAGATTGCGATTCGAGTGAGGTACTGCGCTTTGATCAGCGTACGGGGCTTCTCTCGTGCGGTCACGACGACGACGCGGTCGACGGCTTGCGTTTCGAGGTGGTGCCTGAATGTGCCGTTGCCGGCGCTTCGCTCCAGTGGGTGGCTGCGACGCATAGTTATCGCTGTGTCGTTCCGGAGCGTGCGATCGACCTCATGTGCGGCGGTCGCGCAGAGGATCCGCGGACGCCCGACACGTGCCCGGAGAACTGCGTCGAATACTTCGAGGACGAGTTCACCGAGATCTCGATCTGTTTCTTTCCGGTGCGCCTGATGCAGGACGGGCAGCCTGTCGGGGACAACTTCCAAGAGGCTGCTCGCGTCATTGCTGAGCTGGGGCGACTCGCTGAGTCGGGGGGCATGTGATGGGCGGCGCTGCAGCGATCGATCAGCGCCATGATCTGCTGCTTCTGTCTTCCGCCCTGGCGATGAGCGACGGCTCGATGAGTTTGGGTGAGGTCGCGCGGCGGATGCTGGCCTTCGAGGTGTTCCCGGTCGCGGGTTCCGTCAATCGTGCAAGCGCGATGCTCGACGGGTATATCTCGCACTGGTTTCGCGCGATCCGTAAACCCTATCCGCAGCCACTGTTCCGCGTGCTCGATCACGTGCGTGCCTATCGCTTGCCGAGCGAGCTGCAGATCATGACCACGGTGGATCACCTGTTATTCGAGCAGGCGGTCGTCGAGGCGCAGGGGAACACAAAGCGCACCGCGCAGCTCTTGGGTGTGGGTACTCGTGCGGTCTGGAATGCCTTCAAGCGTCGAGATTGGCTTGAGGTCGACCATTCATGCCGAGGGGCCAAGTACGAAGCGCTGCGCGTCGCCGAGGCGACGGCGCGGCTACGGGATCGGCTGGGGCCCAAGCTCGGATCGGAGGGCGTCGCAGGATGAGCGATCACAAAACCAGCCTCGCCGCGAAGGTCATGCAGGAGCTGTCGAGCGACGAGCCGCTCTCGACGCTTGAGATCGCGGAGCGGACGGGCGGTAAGCCGAACAACGTGGCGAGCGCGCTCGGGTACCTCGCCAAGAAGGGGTCCGTCGAACGTGCCGGGAAGGTGCCGCGCAACGGTAAGGTCGGTTGCCCGGTCGTGCTTTGGGTGCGCAGGCGATGAGTGAGAAGTGCTCAGCGTGCGGAACTCCGCACGATACTCGTTGTTCGCAGTGCCTGACCCGTTGGGTCGTCGGCGCGGAGAAGCACCCGGACCAAATGACGTATACCGAGCGACTCGAAGAGCTGAAGAAAGGACTCTTCGAGATCGACGGGATCTCGCTTGGCATCGCCGAGCACCTGGCTGATGAGACCGTGCTACCTCTCGCGGAGCGCTGGGGTGAAGAGGCGCGCTCGTGCGTCGCGCACGTCGAGCGGCTGCAGAAGGAACGGGGAAATCGCTTCAAGCTGAACGACGCGCAGCAGGAGCTCGTCGATCAGCTGGTGCGCGATGCCGAGCCGCAGCTGCTCAAGTTCATGCGGGACAAGTACTCGCTCGTCGTCGATCGCGCCGTGCGCGAGCAGCGGCTCGCCGACGACGAACAGCTGCTGTACGGGGCCGGTGAAGTCGAGCCGGGCGGGATTATCGGCGAGGAGTTGCCGCGCTGGACGCTGCCCGCCGTGGTGCGGCCGCTGTGGCGGCTCACGACCGAAGAGCTGCCCGGATGGTTCCGTGCGATGCTCTGGTACGCGCTTGGCTTCGTCACGCCGCTTGGTGTCGCTGCGTGGTTCGGGTCGTGAGGGACTACTCGACGGCGGTCGATGGGCCGCTCGTGCTGAACGTGCCAGGGCAGCCGGTGCCGTGGTCGCGGCCGCGCGCGGTGCTGGTCGGTGATTACATCCGCTTCTTCACGTCGAATCAGGTGCGCAATTACACGCGGATGGTGACGACGCAGATCAGGGCTGCGATCGGCATCGGCAAAGCGCAGGGGATCCGGTTTCCGCTCGACTGCGCGGTGTCGGTCGACCTGCTGTTCACGCTGGAGCGCCCGAAGTCTGCATCGGGGGCGTACCGGCACTTCCCGTTCAAGAAGCCGGACATCGACAATCTCGCGAAGGGGGTGCTCGATTCGATGACGGACGGGGGTTTCTTCACGGATGATACGAGGGTTGTGGATCTGCGCGCGCGCAAGCGATGGGGCGACCCGGGCGTGCTGATCACCGTCACGGAGATAGATCAGGATGAGTAAGGCTGATGACAAGGCTTTGAGCGATGCCAACGAGCGAGCCTTTCGTTCGTTGGTTGAGACGCAAGAGGGGCTGACGCAGCTCGTCGACGCGGCGCTGCGCGCGCAGGTGGCTCTCGGCGCGCTCACGCAGGCGCTGTTCCCGTTCCGCTTGGCTGAGCTGGACGAAAACCAGGTGCCCCGCGTGCACTGGCTGCGCAGGCTCCGGGCGGCGTGTGGTCTCTCGCAGAAGGCCTTCGGCGAGGCTGTCGGCATCGCGCAGAGTCGCATCAGTGCGATCGAGCGCGGTGATGAGCAGCGCCTGCGGCCCCGGGAGATCTCGGCGATCGTCGACGTGTTCGGCGAGCAGATGGAAGCGTTCGCCATTACGGTCGACGCTGGCGACCAGTAGCTAGCTTTCAATCGCTGCCGTGCGTAAGCCGGTGGCCACTACTTCGGAGGGTTTGAGAAATGAAAAACATCGATCGAGTCGTGCAGGGTTTCGCGGCGGGCATCCGTGCGTTCGTGCGTTTCCTGCTACCTCACGACGTGGCGGGTGGGTCGTCGGAGTCGATCAAGCAGCTCGACGGTATCGACATCCATGTCGCGCCGCAGTTCTCGTCAGCGCCTTTCTCGTCGGGGGGCGGCGGGCTCATCGAGCTGATCTTCTACGGCATCGACGAGCGGGGCCGATCGCAGGTGCTCGCTCGGCTCATGCCCGGCGATGACGACGAGGTGTTCGGTGCTGTCGGTCGAGCACTGCTCGCCGCGCTGCCCACCGATGCGCGGCACGTCGTGCCGGTGGCGGAGATCGACGCCGCTGCTGCCGAGGATCTTGAGGCGGTCGAGATGCTGCGGATGCTGCGCCGTCTCAAGGGTAGGTTCGCCTCGATCGAGGACGGCCTTGACGACGAGGAGTTTGCCGAGGCCATGCAGGAGGTCGACGCTTTCCTCGCAAAGGTCGCTTCCGATGCCTGATCGGGTGTATCGAGTGTGCGAGACGATCGACCGCTTCTGCGAGCTGCTCTTCGAGTGCGTTTTCTGGTTGATCGTGTTCGGTGCGATCGCGGTTGTCGCGGTCGGTGACGTGCGCGCCGAGGATGCGCCGTATCACTGTCAACCGGATTCGTCGCTTGGCCCGACGCTCGAATTGACCTGGACGCATGACGAAGCCGACATTCCGAACGTCGATGTCTGGATTGTTCAGTACTGGTCGCACACGCGTGACGAGTGGATGACGATGGGGGCTGCCGGTGCCGAGCTTGACCCGGACAAGTACGACAACGCTCGCGGTTACCTGCCGTCGTGCCTTGGTGTCGTCGACGGTGTCGAGCGCGGCGTCGATTGTCGCGATAGTTCGGTGTGGCGTCGGGTCGACCCGGGCATCGATTGGCCCTTGGCGATACGGGGTAGCTTCCTGGGCGAGACAGCGCCCAAGGTCAGCGGCTCCCCCGTCTCGCATCAGTGGTACAACTTCCGCGTTTGTGCGGAGAATGAGTCCGGCTACACGTGCGGTGATCCGATCGGCGTGTGCTGGCCTCTTTGGCTTCAGGAGATCCCATGACGGACAAGAACTCGGTGCAGTGGTACGAGGTCGACGGCAAGCAGAAGGCGGTGCGCGTGGGCGGTGATGGCGAGCTGTCTGAGCACTGCGTCGACGGCACGCCGCTGACCAAGATCGACCCGGAAAGCGGTGAGCCTATCCCGCTGGAGATCGGCTCGCCGATCACGCCGGACCATCGCGCTGATCCGATCTGCGCTCGACTGGTCGGGTTCACCGTTCCGAGCCCGCCCGAGCAGCCTGCCTCGGCCGCCGCTGAGTCGGTCGAGGAGAGTCAGCCGGGCGACGCCGCGCAAGCCGACTGACGGGCCGCTCGCGCCCTTCCGCTGCGTGCTAGACTCGCCGGGCTAATCACCTTATCTTCCGCGCCGACGGGTAGTTCACACGCTGCCCGTCGGCCGCTTACTCCCCCTCGGTAACGGGTTTGGCGATCAACGGCTTACGCCGGATTCGGCGACCCTGCCTTGACCTGCCAGTGCAGACGCGCGCACTATCCCCGCATGTCGACGACGCGGCCTATGACGGTGTGCACGCAGTGCGGTCAGATCTGCAGGCGGTCACCGTGTGGCACCTGTCGGCGATCGAATCCGGCCCGTAACCAGCGGGCGGATCCCTACTACCAAACCGCTGAGTGGCGTGTGTTGCGGGCCGAGACGCTTGCCCGTGACCCGTACTGCAGGCGCTGTGCGGCGGCACCGTCGACCGAGGCCGACCATCGAGTGCCGCGTCAATCAGGCGGCGCTGACGATCTGTCGAACACGCAGGGTCTGTGCAAGGCCTGTCACTCAGCGAAGACGCTCGAAGAGCAGCGGTCGACGCCCCGCGCCTCGGTGCTGGAGCGCATCGGCCTCGGGGATGAGGAGCTGCGGGACGACGACGAGCCCGTCGCGCACTAGGGGGAGGGGCTGTCACTATTTGAGGACGCCGATATATCGCGTCCCCAGGGACGTACTTTCTCGGCGCGAAATCGAAAAAAGGTCACGGGTCCACACCGGTGATGCATGGGCGGAAAAGGCAGCGGGCCGCGCGGACGGCGGCCGAGCGAGCGAGTGGTCGACGGCGCGCACCGTTTCGACCGGCACGGCGACCTCGAAGCAACGGTCGACCGCGACGAGAGGCTTGCCGAGATGGGCAAGCCGGACGCGCCGCCGTACCTGCTCGGGTACGCGCGCATCGAGTGGAAGCGGATCATCAAGCTCATCGAGCCCGATCAGGCGACGCAGCTCGACCGGCATGCGCTCGGCGCGTACTGCCAGTTCGTCGCGCTGATGCACAAGGCGAGCGCCGAAATCGACAAGCATGGCGTCGTGATCCGCGACAAGCGCGGCAGCGTGAAGAAGAATCCCGCCTGTACACTGATGTCGCAGGCCGCGCAAGGTATGAAGGAATGGGCCCAGGAACTCGGGCTAACTCCGCTTGCGCGTGCGAGGTTCCATCCGCAAGGCGTAGATGACGACGAGTTCGACCAGTTTGTCACTGGGCGCGGGGGCGCAGGCGCATGAGATCCGTGCGCTTGTTGAGTGGTACTGCACGGCCGTCGTCGAGGGGACGCACCCGCGTCCGGTCGGCAAGCTTGAGCGGCAGTGCGTCGAGCGGCACCTGCGCGACCTGGAGCGTGCCAAGGCCGACGACGGTCAACCAGGTGCGATTCGGTTCGTCGAAGAGTGGGCAGTGCATGCGATTCTCTTCGCGCTGCGTTACATCCGTCACACGAAAAACCAGTGGATTGGCAAGCCGTTCGTGCTCGATCGAGATACCGCGTGGATCGCGTTTCTGTTCTGGTCGATTTTCGGTTGGGCACGTCGGGAGCCCGACGGCGTCTTTCGCCGTCGCTTCCGTGTTGTCTACATTTCCATCGCGCGCAAGAACGGCAAGACGATGATCGCCGCAATCATCGCCGCCTATTTCCTGCTCGGCCTCGGCGAGGGGACTCCCGAGGTCTACTTCTTCGCGACGAAGAAGGATCAAGCTGCAATCGGGTTTGACCAGACTGCAGATTGCATCCGTCAGCACCGCCAGCTGAAGCGGCGGTGCAAGATCGTCGATACGAAAAAGCTGATCACCGTCAAGACGCGCCTCGGCGGGAAGTGTCTTGCGATCGGTCGCGACTACAAGACCGCTGACGGGTTTAACCCGGTTCTGGGCGTGGGTGATGAGCTGCACGAGCACGCGAGTCGCGCGGGTTGGGATGTCGTCGACTCAGGCATGCAGGCGCGCCAAGAACCTATGATGGTCGGCATTACGACTGCGGGCGACAAGGCCGTCGGTCTCTGGTGGGATCTCGACAACGATACCGTTCGGATCCTCGACGGCGTGATCGACGACGACTCGCACTTCGGGTTTATCGCTCGGCTCGACGCCGATGACGACTGGACGGATTACAGCGTCTTCGGCAAAGCGAACCCGAACCTGGGTGTGACGGTCAAAGAGCAAAAGATCCGCGACGATCTCAGGAAGGCCGAGAACAACCCGGTACACCTCGCATCGTTCAAGCGGAAGGTGCTGAACCTGCTCACGGAGTCAACGGCGGCTTGGTTGCCGATCCACCTTTGGGATGCCTGCGCCTCGGAAAAGCCGATCGACTGGTCGCGCTTCGAAGGGATGCGCGTTTGGTCGGGGATCGATATATCGGCGACGACCGATTACACGGCGATGGTTGACGTGTTCTTTGATGAAGACGACGGCACGTTTTACGTCCGGCCGACGCTGTGGATTCCCGCAGAGAAGGCCGTCGAGCGCCAACAGACTGATCGCGTGCCGGTTGCCGCGTGGGTAGAGCAGAAGTGGGTGAATACCACGGCGGGCGACTCGATCGACCAGGACGTGATCAAGTACCGCGCCGAGAAGCTGCAAGAGGTCTACACGGTTGAGGAGCTTCCGGCGGATCCGCATCAGGCTTGGAAGGTCGTCCGGGAGCTCGAGGACGCAGGGTTCAACGCGTTCCATTTCCGACAGGGGTTCCTGTCGATGGGCCCTGCGATTCGTGAGACCGAGATCTTGATTCGGCGCGGCGCGCGCGATCTGCGCCCGCGCTTGGTGCACGACGGAAACCCTGCGATGCGCTGGATGATCGCGAACTGCGTGATCGACAAAGATCCGGCGGGTAACAAGAAGTTCAACAAGGCGCGCTCGCGCGATCGCATCGACGGGCCTGTTGCGATGGTTCAAGCGATCGTGCGTGCGGTTGTTGGTAACACCGACACGCTGCAGCTGTTCACCCTGGGCGGCGACGACGACGGCAAAGGCAAAGAGGAGTCTGCATGAGTCGAATCTCGAAGTTGCGCGACGGTTTTGCCCGGCGGTTCGGCATGGGCGCGATCGGTATCGCAACCAAGATGGCGGCGACGTACACCGAGTTCGACTTCGCGTCGTTCCTTCGCGGTGATGATCGCCGGGCGCGGCATCACTCAGGGCAGGTCGTCGACCAGAAGACCGTAACCGCTTGGAACGCTGCGAGTGCGTGTCAGCGGATTCTGTACAACACGATCGCGATGCTGCCTTGGAACGTGCGGCGACTGGTCGATGATCGCGGTACGAGCGAGGTGTCGCGGGGCCCGGTGCAGGAGCTGCTCACCGTGCGGCCGAACAGCTATCAGACTCCGTTCGAGTTCAAGGCCGAGATCGCCGGGGAGCTGGTCAGCGACGGCAACTTCTACGTCGAGAAGGTGCGCGGCCGCCGCGTGGTCGGCGAGCTGTGGCCGATCCCGCACCAGCACATTTACCCGGATTGGTTCAACCGAAAGACCGGCCGAGAAAAGGTCTACGACATCAGCAGCGGGTTCGATGGCCGAGCGCGGACTCTGACCGGCGATGACATCGCGCACGGCATGCTGCGGTCAGTCGACTACGGCCTGACCGGCGAGTCGCCGGTGATCCTCGGTGCGCTCGGGCTGTCGGTGCCGATGGCCGTTCAGCAGATGGTGTCGAACTTCTTCACGCAAGGTGCTCGACCGTCGGGGATCCTCACCGGTGACAAGCCGATCGATGCCAAGCGGCGGCAAGAGCTTGATGAAGAATGGCGCAACTCGCACGGCGGGCTCGGCAACATGCAGAAGACGGCCGTGCTGGGATCCGGCCTGACGTATCAGGCGATCGCCGCGTCGATGACGGATGCGCAAGCGATCCAGCTGCTTGAGTGGGGCGTCAGCGATACCGCGCGCGTGTACGGAATCCCGCTGTGGATGCTGCAGAGCGCAAAGGGGCAGAACGTCTACGGGACTGGGGTCGAGCAGGTATCGCTCGGCTTCGTGCGTTACACGCTCAATCCGTACAACACGCTCATCGAGCAGGCGATCACTCGGTCGCTGGTCTTCGATAGCTCCGAGTTCGTTCGGTTCAACGTCGACGAGATTCTGCGCGGCGATGTTCGCGCACGCTTCGCCGCGTACCAGCTTGCCGTCAACGCGAATAACCCGTGGCTGATGCGAAACGAAATCCGCAGCATGGAGAATTTGCCGCCGGACGACACGAGTGGCGACGGCGATCGCTTCCTGCTGCCGGAGAACAATATGGGTGCCGGTGCCGCGCAGGGCGGCGACAACAATGGTGGCGGCAATCAGCAGTTGTCCGAAGAGGAAATGCTCGCCGAGCTGGTGCGCAACGTTGTCGCCAGCGAGGAGTTCGCGCGAGCGGTGATCGATGTGCAAGCAGCAGACGGAGGTGCGTGAAGCAATGAGAAGTAACTTTGGAGCATGGGCGATCGCACCGGGGGAGCCGACGAAGCGGCTCGTGCATTCGCTTCTGAGTATCGACCCGGACGCCGGGGCGCGACCGGCCGGTCTCGACGAGGCGCGTCGACGGCGAGCTGAGGCGCGGAACCTGGCCTACGGCCCCGATCGCAAGCCGCCGCAGGCTCGCATCGTGGGCGAGGACTCCGGGAAGCAGAGCACCGGGCTGATCGGCGTGGTGCCGGTGCACGGCGTGATTTTTCCGCGTAAGTCGCCGATGACGGAGTATTGGGGGCTGACAACCTGCCAAGCTGTCGGCGAGCAGCTTGATGAGCTGATGGCGCACGAAGCGGTCAAGGCGATCGTGCTCGACATCGACTCGCCCGGCGGTAACGTGTGTGGCGTCGGTGAGCTTTCCGCGAAGATCCGCAGCATGTCCGGCGGCGACAAGCCGATCGTCGCGCAGGTGTGGGACCTGGCTGCGTCTGCTGCCTATCACATCGCGAGCGCCGCCGATGAGATCATCGGCACTCCCTCAGCTGAGGTTGGCTCGATCGGTGTGTACATGATCGCTGCCTCTTACGCCAAGTGGTTCGAAGAGGCGGGCATCGACGTGCGGATCATTCGTGCGGGCAAGAACAAGGTGAAGCTGAACAGCTTGGAGCCTCTCGACGATGAGGCGATCGAGCACGCGCAGGAGCGCGTCGACGAGCTGCTTGTCGAGTTCCAAGACGCCGTCGCGAAGGGGCGCGGCGTCAGCGTATCCACGGTGCGCAACGAGTTCGGTGATGGTCGCGTGTTCGGTGCGAAGCAGGCGCTCAAGCTCGGCATGATCGATCGGGTGGCCACCATGAACGAAACGTTCGCGCGACTCTCGTCGAATCAGGGTCGTGCGCGCATCAGCGGCGGCAAGAGAAAGTCGGAGGATCTGATTCTTCGTCGTCGCCGGCACTCTGCAAGTCTGTAAACCGCGGCATCGTCCGCATTGATAGGAGACCGTGACCATGTCGAGAATCGACAAACTGCGTACGAAGGCCGCGAAGATCGAAGCGGAACTCGACGCGATCGAGAAGGCCGAGGAAGCTCGCGACGACGACGAAGGCTTCACCTCGGAGGAGCGCGAGAAGTACAAGGCGCTCACCGCGCAGCTCGAAGCCGTCAACGAGGACATCAAGGCGGCAGAGCGTGCGAACGCGGCCAAGATCAGCGATTGGAAGAATCGCCGGGGCGTCGAGTCCGGTGAGCTGGTCGAGTCCAACGGCACCGCCGCCACGTTCGACGACGGCGCGCGCGTGACCAGCGGCGAAGGTCAGCACGGGCCGTACAAGTTCCTCGGGCAGCAGCTCACGGACATCGCGGCAATGGATCACCCGAGCGCGCCGAAGTCGCAGCGCACGTCGGCCGAGGAGCGCCTCACGAAGGTCGCCGAGGCGCAGGGCGCAAGTTCGCTGCGCGGGTCCGACGGCGCGTTCCTGATCCAGACCGACTTCTCGACCGCGATGCTCGATCGCGGCGTGCAGGCGTCCGCACTGGCGCAGTACTGCTTCCCGATCCCGGTGAGTGCCGGGAGCGACGCCGTAGATCTCCCGTTGGTGCGGGAGACCTCGAAAGCCGACGGGCAGCGCTGGGGCGGCGTCCGGGTCTACCGCCGGAAGGAAGCGGAAACCGTCGAGAAGAGCAAGCCCGGTTTCGACAAGCTGACGATCGAGCTGGAAGATCTGATGGCGATCGCCTACGCGACCGATCGCGTGTTGCGCGATGCTCCGATGCTCGGTGCCATCTTCGGGCGTGCGTTCCAGTCGGAGTTCTCCTTCGTGCTGGATCACGAGATCTTCGACGGTGACGGCAACGGAGAGTGTCTCGGCTTCATGAAGTCCGACGCGCTCGTGACGATCGCGAAAGAAACCGGGCAGGCCGCCGATACGGTCGAGGCCGAAAACGTCATGAAGATGTTCGCCCGCATGCCCCCTCGCCTGATCGGCGGCGCGGCG
This sequence comes from uncultured Nannocystaceae bacterium, assembly GCA_964432695.1. GTDB lineage: Bacteria > Myxococcota_A > Polyangia > Nannocystales > Nannocystaceae > CAJXVA01. The sequence continues at coordinate 16,881 of CAYSPB010000010.1, read as the reverse complement.
TGGTACATCAACACCGAGGTGCTGCCGCAGCTGATGCTGATGAAGGTCGGCGATACCCCGATCTACATCCCCGGTGCGTCCCTGGCGAACGCTCCGTACGGCCTGCTGCTCGGCAAGCCGGTCCGGGCCTTCGATCAGGCGAAGGAACTCGGCGACACGGGCGACATCGCCTTCGCGAACCTGGGCGAGTACGCGCTCGCCTCGAAGGGCGGCGTCGAGTCGGCCGAGTCGATGCACGTGCGCTTCATCTATGGCGAACGAACCTTCCGCTGGATCCACCCGATCAACGGTGCGCCCGGTTGGAAGTCGGCGGTCACTCCGTTGAACGGTAGCGCCGACCGCTCGCCCTTCGTCGTCTTGGCGGATCGCGCCTAGAAGCGGCCGCAAGACGCGCACCGTCACGACGGGTCCACAGCCCATCTTTAGGAGCAACGAAAATGAAAGGTCGTATTCTCGAAAACATCCAGCTTCACCCGGGAATCATTCCGGTCGATCTGGCCTCGGGTGCGCAGAACGGTGATTGGGTCTCGATGGCCCATCACGGCAAGTGCGCTGTGATCTATCTCGCGGATCCCGGTGCTGCGGGGCAGGATGTCACTCTCACCTTCGAGCAGGCTACCGCGAACGACGGCAGCGGCGCGAAGGCGCTCAACTTCACGCGCCACTACGTGCGTTCGGCGGCGAACCTGCAGAGCGGTGCGCTGCAGTGGACCGAGACCGAGGTCGCCGCGACGAACACCTACGTCAACTCGGCGGGCGGCGAGAATCAGGAGCTTGTCGTCGTCGAGTTCGAGGCCAACGATCTCGACATCGACAACGGCTTCAAGTTCCTCCGCGTGTCGACCAGCGACCCGGGGGCGACGGCGGGAAAGCTCGGTTGCGCCCTCTACCTGTTCGCGCAGCCGCGCTTCTCGCAGCGGCCCGAGGACATGCGCGCGGTGAACGCGTAGCGCTTCGATCTCTTTTGTACCGCGCGGCCTAGTGCCGCAAAACCGAAGACGGGGCACGGCAACGAGGCCGTGCCCCGCAGGAGTTTCAAGGGATGCTCGCGACGCAGCTGACGACACTCGATCGAGTCAAGAATCGGATCTTCGGCGATCAGAAGGCGCGCGGCGATATTGGGCAGGAGTACGACGAGCTTCTGCAGCAGCTGATCAACTCCGTGTCCGACGAGGCCGAGCGCGTCTGCGGCCGTGTGTTCCGTGCGCAGACCTATACGCGCTACCTCGACGGCAATGGTCGGGCGGTGATGATCCTGCCCGAGGGCCCGCTCGTGTCGGTCACGTCGATCGAGTACATCAGCTACGGCAGCAACGCCGGTGCGCGCACGGAGACGGCCGAGGCGGTCAACGAGGCGGCCTATTTGCTTGAAGGTCTGCGCAGCGAGGGGCACCTCGGTGCGGGACGCATCTACAAGATCTCGGGTTACTGGACGCCGGGAAAGCGGAACCTCAAGGTCGTGTTCAACGCCGGGTTCGAGGACGACACCGACGAGGGTGCCGACAACCTGCCGCAGGATCTCGTCGAGAAGGTCACCGCGCACTGCGCAGCGCTCTACAACAAGCGTGGCCTCGAAGGTCTCATTACGCGCGATGTCGGGGAGAGTAGTCGCACGACGATTGCTGACGACGTGCTGGCCGATGCGTTCGATCGGGCGCTGACGCCCTACAAGATCGGCTCGGTGCTCTAGATGCCGTTGCCGATCATCGTCGGCTTCGGCGGACGCATCGCGGGTTCGGTCGTCGGGCGCACTGTTGCGCAGGCCGCGCTGTCGCGCCTTGCCAGCGGCAAAGGGATCTCGCTGCGCTTCGTGGGCCTCAAGGCGTATCAGGCGCGCATGAAAGTCGCGAACCGGCGGTTCAAGAAAGAGATGCGGAAGCGACTGCGCCGCGCCGCAGGCTTCGTCGTGAAGGCCGCTCGACGAAACATCCGGTCGCAGCTGCAGCGGCGCTCGAACAATCTCCATCGCTCGATCCGTGCGGTTGTTCGCGTCCGCCGGAATAAGGTCGACGCGATGGTTCTGCCGTCCAACAAGAAGAAGTTTTTCCCCGCTCCGCAGATCGCGCCGCAGAACGAACGCGGCGGCCGAGTGCTGCGTAGACGAAACCGGTCGGGTTCGAAGAAGCCGCGCAAGGAACACTTCGCGACGTTCCAGCCGCGCCCGTTCCTCGAGCCTGCGGTGCGGTCGACGCGCAACCAGGTGCGCCGCGAGATAGGGCGAACGTTCAACTTCGTATGATTCAAGACGGCGATTTTGAGGTCGGCAATCTTGCGACGAACTGGAACAGCACGGGCGAGCCGAAGCTTGAGTTTTTCTCGCCTATCTCGGGTGCGTACTCGTGCCAGCTTCGCGCGCGGCGCGGCACGTTCTTTGGCGTCGGCACGATCGATACGCTCTCAGTCGTTCAGTCTCGCGGCGCGCAGACGCTGCTCGCTGGCCGCACCTACCGCGTCACATTCAAACTGCGAGGCAATGTCGCGAACGATGGCGCGCTCACTGTGGCGCTGCTTGATGGTGCCGTCGTGCGGGCCAACGAAGCTTTCGACGCGACTGCCACGGATGTCGAGACGCAGTCGTTCGACTACGTGGCCGCGACAACGGCAGATCACACGATTCGGTTCACGTTGCCGCAGCGTCTCACCGATGGCAGCAGTGCGGCTTTCATCGACGACGTGTCGATTGACCCTGTAGAGGAGACGAGCGAGGTGATCACCCGAAAGCTGCGTGACCTTCTTGTGCAGGAGCTGGAGCGCATAACGACCGACAACGGCTTCTCGACGACGGTGCGACGCGTCTATACGCGCCCGGTGTCGATGCATGCGATTGTTACCCCCTCAGTGGGCATTGTCCCGCAGGAGGGCGGAACGATTGACGTGCGCGAGGGGAGCGTTACGACCGGCGAGGCGCAGGCGGTCTTCACGCTGCGGCTCGCCGTGCAGAGCAGCGATCCCTACGATGACGCGATGAACCTGCTCGACGATGTGCGCAACGCCGTTGAGCGGCCGGACTCGTTGCTTTGCGGCACCTCGATCGCAAACGACGGCTATAGCGTGTGGCATTCGACGATCGACTCGTACGAGGTCACGCTACCCGAGGACGAAGGCGAAATGGCAAACATGCGCGTCATTGACGCGGACGTGTTGCTCGAATACCAGTATCAGCGCGGCAGCGCGTAAGGGAGAACAGCCATGTCACAGAGGCACTTGGGAATTGGTTTCGAATCGACTTGGAACACGGCGGTTGCTCCCACCGTGTTCGACGGCGGCGTTCTGCGCGAGGCGATTCGCGACGAGGTGAACCGCGAAGAGATCCGCACGATTCGCAACGTGTCGGTCGACGATTGGGTGCTGCTCAATCGGGTGATTCGTGGCGACTTCGAGTCGTACATGAACTACCAGACGATCGCCTATTACCTGTACCTGTTCTACGGCGTCGCGCCGACGACCACGCTGACCGGCCCGTATCAGCATGTCTTCCCGCCGAGCGGCGGGCTGCCCGCGACGTTCCGCGAGGGAGTCAGTGCGACGTTCGAAGCGCGTCGAGGTGCGTCAAACCTGAACTGGCGCTACTCGGGCTCGAAGGTGACCGGCCTGTCGATGACCGGCGGCGTCGACGGAGTCAACAAGCAGACGTGCTCGATCCTGGCGGCCAACGAGGCGCGGGTTGCGCAGGCCGCTGCGTCCTACGCGGATCTCGATCTGATGAAGCCGCAGGATACGACGATCAACTTCGACGGGTCCGCGGTCGACTTCCGTCGGTGGGCGTTCAATGCGACGTTCGAGGTCGACGAGCCGCTCAAGGGCGGGTCGACGCGTCTGGCGATCGAGCCGCAGGATCTCAATCTCGCAGTCGCCGGTAACGTCGAGTGCTACTTCGCGGACACGACCGAATACGATCTGTTCGCCAATGACAGCACCGTCGACCTGCAGATCGTGTGCACGGACGGCACGCACTCGATGACGCTCAACGTCAACCAGGTGAAGCTTACGCAGGCGACGCCGCCGGTCGAGGGTCGCGATCGCCTCATCGCAACCTACGAGTACGCCGCGAAGTACGACGCGGACTCGACCGAGTCGTTCCAAGCGATCATCGTCGACGACAACGCAACCATTCCGTAAACCCTGAAACCGCGCCGTCACGACACGGCGAACCATAGGAGTCCACATGAAGACGAAAAAAATCACGCTATCCGATGGCACCGAGGTGATCCTGCGCCGCCCGGGCCGCCGAGCGAAGCTTCGCATCGAGCAGGGCGTGCAGGTTCCGGCCGGTGCTCTCGGTACCGCGCTCAAGCAGTACGACATCGACCTGCAGAGCGGCGACGGTGCGGCGGACGCGATCAACAAGATGGCCGCCGAGAAACCGGAGCTTCTGCCCGAGCTGCACGCGTGGCTTGAGCGGGTGCAGTTGGCGGGCCTTGAGGGTACGTGCGCCTGCATCGCGAAGCCAAAGGTGACGCCGGACACGATCGACGAGTACTTCGACGATGATCAAGTCGACGAGATCGACCGGGAGATCGCGGAGCACAAGGCGGAAGTCGACGGTGATCTCGAACGCCCTACTTCGGCGGAGGGCGAGCAGAAGACGACCGCGTCTTAACCCTGCACGCACTCTGCGCGACGTACCACGTTCTGCCGTCGGTGGCGGTAGACCTGACGGACGATGAGTATCGGTTTTGCGTGAAGGTGATGAAGCGAGGCTCTGAGCTGCTCAGGCAGCAAGCGGCGGAAGAAAACCCCGGCGGCGGTGGTGACGCGTGGATGCAAAAGACGCGGCGCATGCCCGACGGTTCCTTCATCAAGTGTGCCTATTGAGGTTGACAGATGCCTTCTCGCATTCGCGCGATACTTGAGGCAACCGACAAAGCGTCGCCGACTTTCTCGAAGGTCGGCGGCGCTATCAAGGCTCTTGGCGGCATCGCTGCGACGGTGGGCGCGGTGCAGATCGGCCGCCAGCTGGTCGGCGCGATCGCGACCGCGACCGATCTCGCGGGCAAGCAGGAGGTGCAGGAGCGCAAGCTACAGGCGGCGCTCTTGTCGACCGGCCAGTTCTCCCGCCAGCTGTTCAACGAGCTGAAGGCGCAGGCCGGTGCGCTTCAGAACCTGACAGATGTCGGCGACGAGACGATCCTGCAGATTCAGGGGCTGCTGCTGCAGTTCGGTGTCGGCCCGAAGGTCGTCACCGAGATGTCGGAGTCGGTGCTTGATCTTGCGAAGACGTTCAAGATCGATTTCTTGTCGGCGGCGACGCTCACCGCGAAGGCGGTAAGCGGGAACGTCGGGGCGCTCAGCCGGTACGGCGTTCAGATCAAACGCGCGGACGTAGAGTCGCGTGGTGCTGTCGCGGTCCTGGAGAAGCTGCAGGAGCGCTTCGGCGGCCGTGCGCAGGCCGAGGCCAATACGTTCGCCGGGTCGGTCACGCAGGTGAGTAACGCGTGGGGCGACCTGCAGGAAAAAATCGGCGGGCCTATCATCGAGGTGCTGCAGCGGCTCAACCGGCTCGTCATTCTGCCGCTGATCCAGACGCTCGATGCGACCATCGTCGAGACGCTCAGCTTCCGTAACTCGCTGCTCGATGTTTCGATCGCGGCGCTGCGCGTCGCCGAGACGATCGAGCCGACCATTCGAAAGCTTGCCGCCGTCGGCGTCGTGCTTGGTCGCGTCGCGATCAACAAGTTCGAAGCCGACCTCAATCGCATGAACTTCGCGTTGATCGCGATGGGGTTCAGTGCGGGCGAGGGCGAGTCGAAGCTGCGCGAGCTGCGGCTTGAGCTGGAGAAGCTGCGGCGCGAGGGCCCGGCCGCCGTCGACGAAACCAAGAATCGGTTCCAGCAGCTACCGCCCGCCGTCAGTGAGTTCGACGAGCTGCTCAAGAAGCTCGGCGTCACGATCGATGAGGAGCTGATTTCGAAAGCCGCGGATGTCCAGCGCGCATACACCCTGGCGCTGCAAGGCCTCACGAACGGCGAAATCTCGACCGAGCGCTTCGATGTTATCAATGAGTCGCTCACGCGCATTGCGCGGACGATTCAGGAGAAGGGTGGGATCGTCGATGGCTTCGCGCAAGTCAAAGAGATCGTGCAGCTCGATCTCTCCGAGGCTTTGCGCGTGTTTTCCGATGAGGGTGTCGGCGCGTTGCTGGCGAAGCTGAACGACGGCGGCGTCAAGGTGGAGTCGTTGACGACGACGCTGGCGACGGGGTTCCGGCAACTCGCGATTCCCGCCGTCAGTGAGTTCGGCAGCTTGCTGGTCGACGCGGCGTTCGGCGCGGATGTCAGCTTCAAGCAATTCGCAGAGAACGCGCTGAAGAGTCTGGCGCAGATGCTTGTACAGGCGCTACTGCTTCGCGCGGTGCTGGGCGCGATCCCGGGGTTCGGCGCAGCGAACACGGCCGCCGCCGAGGGTGGCGGTAGCTTCTTCAGCACCATCTTTGGGGGGCTGACCGGATTGTTCGGGCAGTCGGGCCTTGTCGTTCCTGGGCGCAGTCGTGGTCAAGACAGCGTCTTGATCGCAGCCGAGCCGGGCGAGGTTCTGCTGTCGCGCAACCAGGTGCAGCAGCTGCTCGACGGGTCGACCGGCGGTCAGCCGAAGGTCGAGGTATTCGTCGGCGGTAGCCTTGAGGGGCTCGTCGACAACATCAACGTGCGCATCGTCGACGGGAGCCTACGGCTGAAGTCGAGCGAGCTTGTCACGGGAAGGGACGGCAGATGAGCGTGAAGATCACGTACACGCCGCTTGTGGGTACGGGGACGCGGACGGTCGATCTTGGGACGCGGCCGGTCGTCGACTTCCCGTTCGTGCCTTCGAGCGATCGGCAAAAGTCGATCTCGCACGGCGGTAAGTCGTACTCGGTAGGGCATGACCCTTGGTTCGACGTGACGTGCGAGATGACGAACATCCGGCCTGCGTCCCAAGAGCTGCTACATCAGCAGCTTTTCGCTTTTCAGTCACACGTGCAGCAGGGCGGCAACTTCGCGTTCGCGCTCGACGGCGACCGAGACGACGCGACAACGATGAGTGTCGGCGAACCGTCCGGCGAGACCGTGGTCGCTCTCACCTCGTCGTCGGGGCTGCTGGCCAATCACGAGGTGTACATCGAGGATGTCGACAATCCGTTCGTCTTTGAGCGCGCCCACGTCAGTACGAACGACTCGGGCACGCAGATCACGCTCAAGAATGGTCTGGTCTTCGACTACGGATCCGGCTCGGTCGTGCGCCACTCCGAGTACCTGCCGCTTTGTAGCATGCAGGGAATGATCTACCGCGAGCGCCGAGCCGGTCGCGGCGCGGGCGTGTGGGATCTACGTCTACAGTTCCGCTCGGTGCGCTGATGACGTACAGCCCGAACGCGAACTGGACCGCCAAAATCGCAGACCCGCACACCGCGCCGAACTACTACCTTTCGATCGACGGCGTCGCGGCCGACTACGCGGTCACGCCGGTCAAGGGGCAGTCGACCACGCAGCTGATGAACGTGCCGAGCGCGAGCGCGTCGGTGCTCGATGTTCTCGCGGGCACCCGCACCGTGCAGCAGGTGACGGTCGACCTCGTTGATGTCGGTGAGGTGATTACGGCCCTCGTCGGGACCGACGATCCCGCTGCGGAAGTTCCGACGCTGATCAATCGAGAGGTGACGCTGTACGGGGGGTATCGAGATCTCGACGGTGCAGACTACGCGCCGATCTTTGTCGGGCTCATCAATGACGTGCAGCTGGTTGACGGGTTGACCACCTACCGAATCAAGGCGGCCGACCGGTCCTATATGCTCGAAGGGAAGCTTTGTACGGATGCGACCGAAGTCGCGCCCGCGATCATCGAGGGCAACGTCGCCAACGTCTTTTGGGCGCTCTGCACCGGCACTTTCTCGACCTCGCATCCGACGTACCCCCTGACGTTCGTCAGTAACGGCGTGACGGACCCGGACGCGTCGGCCGACTTCTCGACGCATGTTGCGTGGTCCGACAAGGCGAACGCGTACGACAACGATGACAGTACGTTCGCATTTGGAACCGCGTCTTCTGCGCCGAACCCCGCGAGCGTCGTGTACTCGTTTCCGGGTTCCGGCGAGGTGTCGGGCCGCCTTCGGTACAACGCGCGGGTGACCGGCGGCACGAGCGGGGCCTCGCTCGATGTGTATTACTCGACCGATGCCGGGTCGAACTGGACGCTGATTGAGCAATTGACGAACGGCGACTTCGCGGTCAGTAGCTCGCCGATCCTGCATCGCGTTGAGATTGGCGATCTCCGGGTGCGCTTCTCGGCCGTGCTGGAGTCGACCGGCGCGGTCGCCGAGGTCGACTTCTCTAGCAGCGTCCCGACGGGGCTTTCGATTCCGACGACCGAGTTTGCCGACACGCAGATCACCGACGAGCGGGATACCTGGCACGAAGACGATACGGTTCGTGTCGTGCTGCAAGAGCCGACCAGCGCGCGCGAGTATCTTGAGACCGAGCTTTTCCGTAACTTCGCGTGCTTCGCGCCGATCCGGGGCGACGGGAAGCTCGGGCTCAAGTTTCACGTGCCTGCCGTGCCGCTCAGTAGTGCACCGACGATCGTTGAAGATGACATCGTTGACGTGGTCAGCTGGCAGCGGTTGCTGCGCGATCACCTCAACGACTTCGTCGTGCGCGGCGATTGGAATCCAGACGCGGAGAGCGGTGCAGACGCGTACACCGACCTGTACAACGATGACCGGCCCGAGGACACGCAGAATCGCACGGACACCAACGAGACGATCGAGTATCGGGTTGAATCGAAGTGGATCCGCTCCGGCACCTTCGGCGGCGAAGAGATCGCGGAGGAGCTTGCCCGCCGGTGGGCGATACGCTACCTGCAGACTCCTGCGCGGCTTGTGCTTGAGGTCCCCTTTACGAAGCGCGATCTTGAGCAGGGCGATGTCGCGCTCGTTACGCACTCGAAGCTGCCGAACCTGCTGACGGGAACGCGCGGCATCGAGGCGAAGCCGATGCTCATCTTGTCGATCGAGACCGATGCCCGCCGAGGTACGCTCAAGGTGACGCTGCTCGATACGGGGTTTCGTCGGTATGCGGGTATCGCCGAGAACTCGACGCCCGATTACGCGTCGGCGACGGTGACGCAGCGGGAAAGTGAATTCTTCATCAGTGACGCAGCGTCTAGTGATCAATTCTCAAACGGTGACGAAGGCATGAGGCTCGCTTGATATGGCAAGACCTACGGTTGTAGATATTCCCGACACTGATGTCGATGTCGACTCCCCGGGAAGCAACGATCTATTCACCAGGGTGCGCGACAACATCAACGGCTTGCGCGTGGCGCTCATATCGTGGGTGTTCACGAACGCGAACACGGGCGCAACCGGCTGGACCGACATTGCGACGCTTCCGTCGGGCCTTTGGATCCCTTCACTGCCGGACTACACGGGGATTCAGCGGCGCGCGCGCCTCAACTTCGTCGGCATCAACACGGGCGGGACGCGCGCCGAGTTCCGTCTGCGCGATGTCGCGGCGGGCGTCAATGGCCCGACGGTTTCGACCACGCTCGCGAGCCCGGGCGAGGATCTCGAAGCGACGCTCGACTTCGCGGCGGGACTCGTACTGACGACGCGTGACGTGCGCCTGCAGGCGCAGATCGTCGGATCGGGTACCGCCCGCGCTGACTGTGAGCGTCGGATCGCTTTCGAGCTGGACTACTGATGGCTTTCATTCGCATCAAGGATACAAACATCGCGGCGCGCAAGCCGGTGACCGGGCGGTTGATCCGTCGGTACCGAAACAACATCTTGCATAGTCAGATCGCGATGCCCGAGGGTGTCGGGGACATGGGGCAGATCGTCGGCGTGCAGGCCGACTTCGTGATCGCGACGTTGCGTGTGATGGTGCGTCGGCAGTTCCAAAACGCGAACGGCCGCACTCGGATCGAGGTGCCGCTCGATGCCACGGGCACCGGGGATGCCGGGAGTTCCTCGGTGTTCATTCGCAACGGTGACGACGTATCGGGGAACCTCGACACGACGGTGCCCGGGAGCGCCTCGGCGGTACTCGTGCTGACCTTCAGCTCGACGGCCGAGCAGATCAACGAGATCGAGCTTGTCGGCACGTCGACGGGCAATAGCGGTTTGCCGACTCCGACGCGCACGGATTTCGACATGGATGACCGCGTGCTGATGTACGCGGCCCCCCTCACTGAATAGGAGCGACCTGGAATGATGAAGCGGCTATTTGTCGGCTTGGCGCTGTGCTTGCTGGGTGTGGTTCATGCGGCCGTCGAGACGACTACTGTCAACGGAAAGATCGTCACGCCGGACGGGGTTGTCGTGACCTCGGGCAAGATCGCTGCGTTTCTGTCTGATCCGGGTACGACGCCGGACACCGGCACTGCGGAGTCGCAGCGGGTTAGCGCGAAAGCGTCGGGGACCGTCGCGGCGACCGGCGACGTGTCGATCACGCTTGTGCCGAACGACGCGATCACGCCGTCGGGCACTTACTACACCGTACGCTTCACGATCCGGCAGCCGATCCGGGCGTCGTGGGTTGAGCGCTGGAGCGTGACAACTTCGCCGGATCCGATCGACATCGGCGATGTTACCCGGCTGGACGTTGCGCCCGGGATCACGGTCGGCAACTTCGTGCGATACGTCGACACCGAGCCGACGGGCAGCTGCACCTCTGCGGACACGCCGCGCATCACGACCGATACCGACGCGTGGTGCAAGTGCGTGTCGGACAGCTGGTCGTGCGAGGTGATCACCGGTGGCGGTGGCGGCGGCTCGTCGACGCTTGGCGGCTTGACTGATGTCGATGAGACCGGCGCGGATCTCGGTGAGGCGCTCGTTTCCGACGGTGATGGAACGTGGAGCCCGAGCGCGGCGACGGTGTGCCTGTCGGATGGTACGAACTGCCAAGACGCGACCGGCAGCGCGGCGTCGACCGAGGTGCTCTTCGATAACGCCGGTGCGGTCGACGGGTTCGGGAGCTGGACGGCGGGCACCTCGACGCTTGGGGTGACGAACCTTGATGTTGCGACGCAGCTCGACGCCGCGCGTCTCACATTCGGCGAGTTTGACCAGCTGACCGACGTGGCGGCTGACAACGTCATGATCGCTCGCAGCGTGGCCGGTGCCGACTTTGCTGGAAACGGGAACTTGGTCTTGCGGCCGCGCAGTGACGCCGCGAGCGGTATCGAGTTCTACACAAACAGCCCGGCGGTGCGGTTGATGCTGATGGAAGGCGACGGTGATATTCAGCTTCCGCTGCTGACTGCGAATCGCTGCCTGCGAATCAATTCGTCAAACGTGATCACTGCGGCCTCGGGAGATTGCGCCTCGGGGGATACGACCGGTACCGATACCCTCGACGACCTCAGCGACGACAACGTCGACGCCCTGGCCGACGTGGCTGCGACCTGCAGCGCGGCCGCAGATCAGATCTGCGTCGGCGACGGCACCGACTTCGAGGGGCGCACGCTGCCCGACTGCGACCTTACGACACAGAAGCTGCAGTACGACCAAGCGACGGACGCGTTCACTTGCGGTACGGATCAGACCGGCGGCGGCGGATCCTCGATCGTTCTTGACCTGGCTGACGATGGCACTGACGAATCGTCCGGGGTTACTGAGATTGCGACGACCGGAGACACGAACGCGATCTTCTCCGAGCCGTCGGCCGACAAGCTGTTGATCGCCGTGGGCAACGATTGGCCGAAGGCGGACGATGCCGACGACGTGACCTGCAGCGGCTGTGTCGCTGACAGCGAACTGGCGAACGACTACATCTCCGAGGTCGAGCTTGACAGTGAGGCCGAGCTTGAGGCGCAGCTCGTCGGCGTCACGGATGTCTTCACGAATAACGACGGCGCGCTCGCCGACGATAATCTCGGAGACGACAACGTTGACGCCCTGGCCGACGTGGCTGCGACCTGCAGCGCGGCCGCAGATCAGATCTGCGTCGGCGACGGCACCGACTTCGAGGGGCGCACGCTGCCCGACTGCGACCTTACGACACAGAAGCTGCAGTACGACCAAGCGACGGACGCGTTCACTTGCGGTACGGATCAGACCGGCGGCGGCGGATCCTCGATCGTTCTTGACCTGGCTGACGATGGCACTGACGAATCGTCCGGGGTTACTGAGATTGCGACGACCGGAGACACGAACGCGATCTTCTCCGAGCCGTCGGCCGACAAGCTGTTGATCGCCGTGGGCAACGATTGGCCGAAGGCGGACGATGCCGACGACGTGACCTGCAGCGGCTGTGTCGCTGACAGCGAACTGGCGAACGACTACATCTCCGAGGTCGAGCTTGACAGTGAGGCCGAGCTTGAGGCGCAGCTCGTCGGCGTCACGGATGTCTTCACGAACAACGACGGCGCGCTCGACGACGATAACCTCGGCGACGACGCGATCACGGCGCTGTCGGATGTTTCCGCGAAGACCGGCACCGGCACGACGGTCGTATTTGGCACCTCGCCGACGATCAGCACCGGCCTGACGGTCAGCGGTGATGTGGATGCGAATGGGTGGACCTCATCCGGCGAGGAGATGGCCGACTTCGATAGTGTCGTGCTCAGTCCCACCGCATGGTGGGGATTCGACAACGCGTCGGGTGCGACGCCGACAATCGAGCTTGGCACATCGCTCGGTTCGACGGCGACAACGGTGAACCTGCGCTTTGACTCGAAAGGGTCGGGGGCGTTTATCGAGCTTGAGGCGGATGTCGCGCGGTCGACCGGAGAGTTCCGGCAAGAGGGTAACCGCCTGCAGATCGGTGATGCCGATGCGGTGACCAATGCGACGTGCCTCACGCAGTCAAGCGATCGCCTGTTTCACGACACCGACTGCGACGAAACCAAAGACGCCGGTGAAGAGTGGATCGATCAGGCTGGCGGCGGCGGCTCATCGGAGTTCACCGATAACGGTGACGACCTGATCCCGGCAGATACGGGTGACCTATGGCTTCGCGTGAGCGGCGACACGACGACAGATGCGACACCCCCGGCGCTGGGCATGGTCGCGGCGAACGCGCTCGAATTTGACTTCGACGGCGATGAAACATCGGACGCGACGCTCGACGCAAACGGGCTTGAGGTCGACTGCACGCCCGCGACCGATGAGTGCAAACTAGAGATCACCGAGGAGACCGCGGATCCGTCATGCACGACCGGGGATCACTGGATCGCGAATGTCAATGACCAGTGGCGCAAGTGCAACAACGGGACGATCACAAACCTCGAAGACGGCGAGACGTTGACCGATGACACTGTTCTCGTCGCGAACGGTACCGCGTGGCAGAACCTGACGCTTCCCGACTGCGACAACGCGACGACCTCGAAGCTGCTCTACGATCAAGCGACGAACGCGTTCAGCTGCGGGACCGATCAGACCGGCGGCGGTGGCGGTGGCAGCGGGATTACAGTCGAGGATGCCGAGGTCTCTCTGCAGACGGTGACGAACACCGTGACCGAGACGGCCGTCTTTTCGTACGAGATCCCGGCGGACGATCCGGGCACCGACGGCCTGTACTGCTTCGAGCTGGGCCTTCGGTATCTGAACGATAGCGGGGCGACCGAATCGCCGTTTCTTCGTGTCGAATACGGCGGGTCGACGCTGTGGGGTGATCCGCTGCCGAACCTCAGCACGAACGCCAACGAGCGAGCGCTATACCTGCGCGGCTGCATGGCATTCCACAGCGCAAGCTCGCAGCACGCGCACGGCTTCTTCTATGTGAATGACGCGGGCGGCGCGTCTGCCGGTAACGGGAACATCGGTGACGACGAGGTTGCCGGGCATGGCGCGTGGTACGGCTCAGGCACTGTCGACTCGACATCCGCGCAGACGTTCGAGGTCACAATCCAGCACGACAACGCGAACGCGTCGGTGACGCTGACGAAGGATTTCGGTTACATGACGAAGGTGAACTGATGAGACGGCGCACCCTGCTACTGCTGGCCTTACTGGCGATGATCTCTTGCGATCCGCTCTATGCGGCGGGCCCTGCGCTCGTTACGGGTGAGTGGTTGGAGCAAGAGGATACCGACTTCACGACCGATGCGAACGGCCGCACCGGGATTCTCCGCAACGAAGGATTCGATTCTCACGGCTACTATCACCCGGGCCGAGGTTCGATCGTCTGGATCGATGGTTGGCAGAACGATGCAGGCGGCATCTACTGCAACTCGATCTATTCTCGCGCGGTGTGGGAATACTGCTACGAGGGCTGTACTAGCGACGGCGGTCTAGCGGCGACCGGCGATAACACGATCGGCGTGATCGATCTGTTTCACTTCACGAACATCACGTGCGGGTCGAGCGGGTACTGCCCCTGCGACTCGACCGATGCTTCGGGGGATTGCGAGGCCGATCATTCGGTGAACCCGTCGCCGCCCGACCGTCACCCGTACGATCAGAACTTTCTATTCGACGACGGGGGGACCTGGACGTTCCTGCAGTATGGCGGCGCAGCTCAGCCGCTTGAGATCCCATGCGGTACGCCGTTTGCGACGACGAACCTCGATGACACCTGGCTCTTTGACTTCTCGTCGGCGGCGTCCGGATGGTCGGATGCGTCGCAGACGGTGGGCTCGCCGACAAACGACTCGTGCTCGGCGTTCAATCACGCAGGTGGATACGGGATCATGCGGATCGGGGGCGGTTCGGGTGACACCGAGCGCTACACGAGGTCGGGCGGCTGGACGACGGTTGACACCGGGGGCGCGTCGCGGATTTCCTGCAGGATCGCGTACGACCCGAACAATCAGACGCTCGTCATGTTCGCCGGAGGGCCGAGCGACGGGTCTGCCGCGATCGACGTGTGGGATGACACAAACTCCGAGTGGGATGCGGTCACCGAGCTGAACAGCAGCGGCGGGGCCTGCACGCCGGGCACTGACTGCCCCGACGACCGGCGCTTCCCGTACTGGACGTACGATCACGTGCTGCAGCGGTTCGTCGCGATCGGCGGTCGGCAGCGCACGGATGGCGGCACCGTCTGGGGTGATGTCTGGTCGTTCGAGTTCGACGAGGGTAGCCTCACGCAAGGCCGCTGGTACGCGCACACGCCCGGGGGTGACACGTTTCCGGCCACAGCCTATCCGGCGGGCGACTATGATCAGGGCAACAACGTGCACGTCGTGCAGACCAGCAAGAACGGCACGCAGGACACGCAGATTTTCCTGCTGAGGCTCCAGGACAAGCCGCCGGTCGTGCAGCGCGGTATCGCGCTGAAAGGGGGGGCGCTTTCGCGATGAAGCTGAACGACATGTCGATCGAGCAGCTGGTCGAGCACCCGGGCGCACTGAAGCTGCGGCTCGTGCGCTGGTGCGACGAGGTGTCCGTCGGATGCTTTGGGGATCTGATCGGGCCCGGGCTCCACGTGCGGACGGTAGAGCGTCCCTGGCGCAATAACGAGCCGTACGTCTCGAACATTCCGCCCGGCACGTACCGCATCGTCGCAACCAGGTACAACCGAGGCGGGTACGACACGATCGAGATCGTTGGTGTCGATGGTCGATCGCTGATCAAGGTGCATCAGGGCGAGCTGCCTCGGCACGTGCAGGGTTGCGTCGCCGTCGGCACCACGCTGTTCGCCTACGGTGCGCGCTGGGGGCTCGACGGCACGCAGGGGGCCTTCGCCGAGTTCGCGCAAATGCTCACCGAGTGGGAAAAGCTGACCGATGGTCACTGGAACTACGGCGACACCGTCGGGGTAATCGACGTGTCGTATGCGTGGGGGGCGTGATGGCGCTTTCCCCGGAAGCGATCGCCGGTGTCGCTGCGCAGCTCGCGGCGATGATCACCGCGTTCGGCGTCGTCGCAGGCGCTCTTGTCGCGGTGTGGCGGAAGGTGATTTCGCCGCTCTGGGAAAACCGGAAGACCCGGCGGGGGCTGTTTCCCTTTGGTGGGGCGACCATGCGGTTCGTGGAGCGAGCGGGGTGGGGCAATGCGATGCGGTGGTTGCTGACGGGCGGGGAGTTCGACGGCAAGGAGGCGCTGCGAATTGGCTTGGTGCAAGAGCTTCGACCCGCGGCCGAAGTGCAGGCCCGCGCCCTCGAGCTCGCCCGCGAAATCGCCAAGCAAGCGCCACTGGCCGTGCAGGCGACTCGGGCCTCTTCGATGCGCTACGCCGAGGCAGGCGAGGCGGCTGCGATCGCCGACTTTCCCGACTTGCTGCGGAAGATTGCCCACAGCGAAGACTTCGCCGAGGGTGTGCGCTCGTTCGTCGAGCGGCGGGACGCAAACTTCAAAGGCAAGTAGCGTCGGCGCTTCCGGGGGCACTGACTGCGCCTGCCCCCGAGCCATCAATACCCAGCGAAATCTAGCCGCGATACCGGGGCAGATGCGCCGTTACGATCGTCCCCCCCTGCTCCGGACAATCCAACACCACCCGCCCCCGCAGACTCCGAACGATATCGTGCACCACCGGCAGCCCGAGCCCCGTGCCCGCACTACCCTTGGTCGTGAAGAACGGCTCGAACACCTTGCCCCGCAGCTCATCGGGAATGCCGCTACCGTCATCGGTCACCCGCAGCACCCCAAAGTCCCCATCCCAGCCGAGCTCGATCTTCACCGAGCCACGATCGCCACCACCACCATCACCGAGCGCATCGATCGCATTGCTGATGAGGTTGATCGCAATCTGATGCACCTCGTCCTTGTCGGCATGCACCACCACCTCTTCGTTCTCGGGGGTGATGAGCTCCACCTTCATGCGGCGCAACCGACCCGCACGACGCAACAGCTTGAGAATGTCTTCGACCGACTCGCGCACCACCACTGCCCCGCGCGTACGTACCCGCGGACGCAAGGGCTGCAGAATCTCTTCGACGTGCTCGCGAACCCGCCGCACGCTCTCGCGCATGATGCCGATCATGCCCGCCTCGTCCGGGTCGGCCGTCTCCATCATCGAC
>CAYSPB010000009.1:0-46177 GCA_964432695.1 uncultured Nannocystaceae bacterium | reverse complement strand
AGAGGAAGACCTGGGTCTTGAGGACCTCGGCCGCGTCCTTGGCGATGGCCGCGTCGTCGCCGAGCGCGAGGTCGAGCAGAACCTCGACCGAGGGGCCGCCCTTCATGTGCGAGAGCAGCTCGAGGGCGAAGGCGGGCGTGATCTCGGCGACGGTCGCGTTTCCGAGGACGATCTCCTTGAGGAACTTCGCCTTCACGCCCGCGGCGCTCGTGGTGCCGGGCAGCGTGTTGTAGATGAAGAAGTTGAGCGAGTCGGCGCGGTGCTCGTGCGACGCGTCCTTGATCTGCTCGATGAGAACTTCAACCAGCGCCGCGTCTTCGATCGGCTTGGCGTGCAGCCCGTGACCTTTGCGCGTTTCGATCTGGTTCAGGTATTCCGTGTACAGGCTCATGGTCACCTCAGGGCGGCGTGTGCTCGCCGCGGGAGCGGATAGTAGACGCTTTACGGGCACTTAGCAACGCCCCGAGACGCGCGGGGGCCGTCACCTGAGTGTCACGAGCCGGCGGTTTCTCGGGCCTGTCGTGGGTGGAAACGATGCCCCCGCCGGGCTGCGGACTAGCCTCGACCGCGTCCTGCCCCCCGAGGACAGTTCCGCGGCGGCGCGCGGGTGCATTTGTGCCGGGTCGGGCTGCGTGAGGTGGTACGCCTCGGGCTCCGTCGACGGCGCGCGGAGCGGGCGTCCACAAACCCACCATCAGTCTCGTGTACGCGGTGGGATAAGCTGATGCCCAGGGCATGGCGATGAGCGAGCCGAACAAAGCGCGTGTGATCGGATATTGGGTGGCGACCGCGCTGGTCGCGTTTGCGATGGGCGCAGGCGGGCTCGCCGACCTCAGCGGGCAGCCGCAAGTGGTCGAGGGGTTTGCCCACCTCGGCTATCCGGCCTACTTCGCGACGATTCTCGGGGTCTGGAAGGTCGGGGGTGCGATCGCGATCCTCGTCCCGCGCATGCCCCTGCTCAAGGAGTGGGCCTACGCGGGCATCGTCTTCGACCTCACGGGCGCATCCGCTTCGCATGCCTCGGTCGGCGACCCTGCGGCCGACGTGATCGTACCGTTCGTCGTGCTCGCGCTGGCCGTCGCATCGTGGATGCTGCGCCCCGCAAGCCGGCGACTCACGGCGTCATGACGAACGCAGGGCTTCGGCGAACACCGCTTGCCCGGGGTCGCAGTCCGCCGGCCTGGACCGCGCGATCGAAGAGCATGCGGTTCTGCTGAAGGTGCGCCTCACCCATGGGCTGCCGCCCGTCGAACCGCAGGATGTCCACGAGCCAGTTCATCGATGGCGGGCAGATCCTGTGCGCCCCCGACTGCTCATTCGACACCTCGTCGTGCAACGGCTTGGGCTGCGTCGACGGGGCAGAGTGCGACGCGGGGCGTGTGCGCCCCGGGCGAAACGCAGAGTGTTCCCTGTCGAATGTGTCCCTAGAAGTCATGTTCGCGAGGGCGCTCGGCGAGCTGCGGGTGGGGCCCGTACGGTCCGTGTACCGGCACGACCTGCTCGGGCGGCGACATCTGCGTCTGCTTCGAGACCTGTGGTCCACCCGGCACCGCCTGCAAGTAGACCGAATCGGCGCCGGCTGGCGTTACCATTCGGCGATGCCTCGTGACGTCGAACGCCTGCTCCGAAGTCTGACTCCCGCGCTCGCACTGCTGGGGGCCTGCGAGCCTGCGCCGGGCGGCGATACTGCTGCTCCGGCGCGTGCGACTGCGAAGCCGGTGGCGGAGGAGAAGCCGGCGGCCGAGAAGAAGCCGGTGGCTGAAGAGAAGGCGGCGGTCGAGAAGAAGCCGGTGGCTGAAGAGAAGGCGGTGGCGGAGGAGAAGCCGATGGTGGAGGAGAAGCCGGTGGTCGAGAAGAAGCCAGTGGTGAAGCCGCCGCCATTCGAGAGGGCCGTGCCGCAACGAGAGCCGCGCCCCACGTGCCCAACCACCACCACCTGCATCGACCAAGCGAGGGCAAAGGCCTCGGCTCCGAAGGGAGCGACAATCTCACTGGGCTGCCCCACGGACACCTCTGCAGTCCCGAGCAGTTTCGGCGCTTCCTTCAACGAAACAGAAACCAAGTCGGCGCGAGCCAGCGGCTCGGCGGATACGTGCTGCTATTCGTTCACGGAGCCGTGCCCGGGCGGCCGATCACTGCTGGACGAGGCGCGTCGGCCCGTCACCGCGCGCATGGCTGCGGGCGATTCGTGGTCGGTCGAAACCACGCCGCTCGAGGGACCTGCGCAGGCCCGCGCGCTGGCGGCTCAGGCCTGGCTCGAAGACGCTGCCACCGAGCACGCATCGGTCGCCTCGTTCGGGCGCGTTGCGCTGGAGCTCATGAGCCTGGCGGGCCCGCCCGAGCTGATCGCGGGCGCGCACCAGGCCGCCCTGGACGAACTCGAGCACACCCGGATCTGCTTGGGGCTCGCACGCGCATCCGGTGCCGAACCTGTCGAGCCCGGGGCGCTCCCAGCCGTGCCGCAGCGTGAAGCCGATCTCGCTCGGTTTGCCGCGGACACGTTCATCGAGGGATGCGTGGGCGAAACGGTTGCCGCCCTGATGGTGACCCGAGCCGCACGCGTCGCAGCTCCGAGCATTCGTTCGCAGCTCGAGCGCATCGCCGACGACGAGACGCAGCACGCCGCGCTCGCGTGGCGGATGATCGCGTGGGCGGTGAAGCGCGGCGGTGCGCCGGTCCTCGACGCAGTCGAAGCCGCAGCACGCGACGCACGACGAGACGTGCCCTCGTCGCTGCCGGCGAAGGATGGGCAGCCGGCGCTGCGGCGTTTGGGTCGACTCGACGCACATGGCCTTGCCGTCGCCTGCCGCGACGCCTGGCGAGACCTGATCGACCCGATGCTGGCGTCGTTGGCTCAGCGAGGCCGTAAGCCCGCGAGCGCCGTGTCCACGAGTACGACGACGTAGCTCGGTGGTACCGACTCGCCCAGCATCACGACGCGCCAGACGAGCGCGCCCGAGAGCATGTCGGCGGCCACCCGGGCATCGACGGCTTCGATCTCGCCGGCCGTGAGTGCGTCCGTGAGTCGGTCGCGCAACAGCTGCTGACCACCTCCGAGAAACGTGTCGCGAACGGCGGCCACGTCTGCGCTCGCCGTCGCTCGCTCGGCGACTGCAGCGGTGGCGCGCGAGAACCGGCCGTCGACCAGCACGCGCCGAAAGGCCTCCATCTCGCTGATGAGGTCGCCGCGGAGATCGCCGGTGCGCTCGCCGTGCGGCATCGAACCCATGTGGCCGAACGCGGCGCGGAGTAGGTCGTGCTGCTTGGGCCAGTGCTTGTAGATCGTCGCGCGCGAGTAGCCGGCTTGCTCTGCCACGTGGGCATGCGTGACGCGGTCCCAGCCATGCTCGAGCAGCAGCTCGGATGCGGCGCGCGACACGTCGGCCTGGGTGCGGCGGACCCGTGGGTCGGCAGGTTCGTCAGACGAGCTCACGGCAGCCCCAGTGTGCACGCCGCAGCTGGGCATTTCGTGGACAAGTTGTTCACTAGTGGCTAGGGCGTCAAGGAGTGTGACCCATGGTTCCGGCCAAGTTCGAACGCCCCAAATCCTCGCGAGAGCGGTTTCACGGCCGCCTGCGGCAGTTTCTTCGCTTCGGAAGCGTCGGCGCGTTCTCCGCCGCGGTCGGCTTCGCGACCCACGTGGTGTTTCCCATGCTCCGCGCGCTCTACCGCCGCCGCATCCGCCGTGGAGAAACGATCGAGCTCGAATCGCTGGGTGGCCCGCCGGTCCGGCAGGCCTTCACCGGCCTGACCCGCACCCCCGCCAACCTCGCGCCGAAGGCCGGTCGTCGACGCCAAGCCGCGCACATGAAGGTGGTCTACCCGGAGCCGACCTACGACTTCACGTACGCCACGCCTCCCATCTCGGGCAACGTGGTCAACGGGCTTGGTGAGACGACGCGGCGGCGCGCCGACTACGTGTTCTTTGGGGACGGGTACGGCCGCGCGTGGGGCAAGCTCGACTGGTTCTTCCAGGTGATGGAGCCGACCATCATCCACCGGCTGATCACGCGGCTGTTTTGGCAGGACCGAAACCGCGTTGGGCCGGTCGCGCATCGCGAGCCGGTGCATCTCCAACCCGACGAAGCTGCCGCGCAGATCAAGGCGTGGGCGAACGAGGCGGGCGCGAGCTTGGTCGGCATCACGCCGCTGACCCAGACCATGCGCTACCACGACTTCGACCAGCCGTGGGTGAACGCGATCTGCATCGGCATCCCCATGGACCGCGAGGATATGGTGCACACGCCCAGCGTCCGGTCGGGCGTCGAGATTCAGCGCGCCTACCTCGAGGCCAACCGCATCGCGATCGCAGTGGCGAAGAAGATCCGCGCGTTGGGGTGGCCGGCTCGCGCCTCCACCAACATCAGCCCCGACGCGACCGAGGTGCTGCACATCCCCGTTGCGATCGGGGCTGGACTCGGCCAGCTGGGTAAGCACGGCTCGCTGCTCACCCGAGAGCACGGCTCCAACGTTCGCTTGGCCGTCGTCCTCACCGACATGCCAGCCACGGCCGACGGTCCCGCCGACATCGGGGCCGAAGACTTCTGCGCCAACTGCCGCGTCTGCGTCGACAACTGCCCGCCCAACGCGATCTTCGACGAGAAGCAGCTCGTTCGCGGAGAGCGCAAGTGGTACGTCGACTTCGACGCCTGCGTCCCCTACTTCGCCAAGACCGAAGGCTGTGGCATCTGTATCCACGCCTGCCCGTGGAGCGAACCGGGCCGAGGCTTCGTCCTCTCCGACCGCCTCCTCGCCCGCCGTGCCCGGAAGTCCGCGTAGCCGACGGATGTCGTTGGCACCCCGGGCCGACGGTGTTCGAACCGCGGTCGACTGACGACGACGCGCGGAAGCGGGGGCCAGCGTCGCGGTTCAGGCGCGGACCCATGCTGGGTCCAGCTCACCGTTTCGGGTGGCGCCGCAGTGGGCGAGGAGGGCCGTGAGGCGCTGCCCGTGCAGCAAGTCCACGGGGTATCGGTCCTCGAGCACTTCTTCTTGGGCTTGCTGCGTGAACGTGCTGTTCGTGACGAACACGCCATGCTCACCCCGCTGAAGTCGTGCGACGAGCCGTGCGACGTCTTTGGGCCCGACGGGGTTCGCCTCGGGGTTGTACCGCTTCACCTCGCCTTTGAGGTCCACGCCGTACGAGAGCGGCGGCGGGAGGCGGAACGAGCCATGAAAGTCGAAGCCACCGTCACGGGAGCGACGGGTGCCATGGATT
This sequence comes from uncultured Nannocystaceae bacterium, assembly GCA_964432695.1. GTDB lineage: Bacteria > Myxococcota_A > Polyangia > Nannocystales > Nannocystaceae > CAJXVA01. The sequence goes on along the minus strand of CAYSPB010000009.1, from coordinate 40,959 downwards.
TCGTGACTGATGTCCAGGCTGGTGAAAGCTCGAACGACGAGGCGCTCGAAGTCGAAGGGGTCGATCTCGTTGAGCGTGTGGAGCAGCCGCCGTTCGGCAGATCCCTCGGGAGGAAGCTGTTCGTCTTTTCCGCGAACGTGCTTGGCAAATGTGACGAGTCGGCCGTGTCGGCCCGAGCGGGCATACTCTCGCCACTGTACGGGGGCATGCACTTCGGCTCCGGCCACCCGGGAGCGGATCCAGGTGATTGGGCATATCTCGATCGGAAGCACGTCGAGCTTGGCCATATAGTTGCGAACCCGCTGCCCGCGCTCCTCCATCCACGCGTCGGCAAGGTCGCTCAAGACGCAAACGCCGTTGAACTTGACCACGCCCTTCGCAGGTTTCGAGAAGTGGAGCAGTGGTGGAACTGCATCCCATCGCTGCTCGTTGATCGCCACCCAAACCCGCTGCAGGTACCGGTTCCCTTGCCAGTCATCTCGGGTCTTGGACGGGTGAGCCTTGGCATCGCCCCAGTACCAAATACGGCCCTGCAGCGGGTCGAGCAGGTCCTCCCAGGGATTGTACGTGGCTACGCTGATGTGCGAGCTGACCAGAATGAGCGCGGCGAGTGACTTGTCGGCGCGCACGAGCGGCCGGATCCCGCCCGAGTTCTTCACGCCGAGCCAGTGATGGAACTGGTTCGAGGACGGTTCGCGACTGTCGCGGTACTGCTGATCGATCTTGTAGACCCGCTCCGCCTCGTACCCCGGGCCGGCTTCCTGTGCCGGCGATGCCGTGGACTTTCCTGCCACTGCATCGACGGTAGCGCCTTCGGCCGCCGAACTCGAGCACCAACGAAAAGCGGCCGAGCGCTGAGCACCCGGCCGCCGGTCTGGTCGAGGCTGAGGCTGAGGCTTAGGCCTTCTCGAGGACGAGGGCGATGCCCTGGCCGCCGCCGATGCAGGCGGAGCCCACGGCGTACTTACCGTCGCGACGGCGAAGCTCGTGCACGAGGTGGGTGGTGATGCGCGAGCCCGAGGCGGCGAGCGGGTGCGCCATGGCGATGGCGCCACCGTTGACGTTGACCTTGCTGCGGTCGAGCTCGAGCTCTTTCTCGCAGGCGAGGTACTGGGGCGCGAACGCCTCGTTGATCTCGATGAGGTCCATGTCGCCAAGGCCGAGACCGGAGCGGTCGAGGGCCTTCTTGATCGAGGATACGGGGCCGATGCCCATGATCGTGGGCTCGACGCCGGTGATGCCCCACTGGACGAGGCGCGCGAGCGGGGTGAGGTTGTGCTTCTTCACCGCGTCGCCGCTGGCGATGATGATGGCGCCTGCGCCGTCACCGATGCCCGAGGCGTTGGCCGCCGTGACCACGCCGCCGAAGTTGGGGCGAAGCTTGGCCATGCTCTCGAGGTTGGCATCGGGACGCGGGTGCTCGTCGACTTCGAACATCGAGACGCCTTTGCGGCTCTTGATCTCGACGGGTGCGAGCTCGGCCTTGAAGTAGCCGTTCTCTTGGGCGTTCGCCCATGCTTTTTGGCTGCGGAGACCATACTCGTCGGCCTGCTCGCGTGTGATGTCGTACTTCTTGGCGAGGTTCTCGGCGGTCTGACCCATCGCACAGCCGGCGTGCGGATCGGAGAGCGAGCTCCACAGCGTGTCCTCGAGCTCGGGCGCCTTGCCGAGGCGGATGCCGAAGCGAATGCCGCGCGCGGTGAAGGGCGCTTGGCTCATGTTCTCGGCGCCGCCGGCGACGACGATGTCCGCGTCACCGAGCAGGATCTGCTGGGCGCCGTTCACCACGGACTGGAAGCCCGAGCCGCAGAGGCGGTTGATGGTGAGGGCGGGCGTCTCGATGGGCACGCCGGACTTCAGGCCGATGTGGCGCGCCATGTAAATGGCGTCGGCCGAGGTCTGGGCGACGTTGCCCGCGACGACGTGGTCGACCGCGTTGGGGTCGACGTTGCCGGCTTCGAGCGCGGCTTTCGTTGCGATGACGCCCAGGTCGATGGCGCTGAGGTCCTTGAGCTTGCCTCCGAAGGTGCCGAACGGGGTGCGCTTGGCGGCGACGATGTAGATCTCTTTGTTGAGCGGCTTCGCGGGCATGCTTGATCTCCTGCGCGCACTCTAGTGCACCGGACCCGCCATCGCCTGCGATCGAGCGATCCCGGCCGCTCCAGCCCGTGGATTTTGCTCACTTTTCCGCAAGCCGCCCCGATGGCGTACGAAAGTTCGGGCACCACAGGGGGAAGCTCGAGCACGGGATTCGGCAGTTCGAGCCCGGGGTTCAGCGATTCGGAGACGAATGCCGATCCGTTCGACCGGCGCTGCGGTTGCCCGAATGGGGCGAACACATGCCTCACGTTCGAGGGTCCGCTGCGGGACGGATGGGGGCCCGTGATGGACGGCCTCGGCGAGCTCCCCGTGCCGCGTGAGGACACCGTCGTCTGCGGTAGGCGTCGCCGAGAGTGCGGGGAGCGAAGACATCGTCCCGGCGTGTGGATTGAAGTGATGCCGTAGCGGATGTGCTGGCTGCGCCGGGGAACGGCCACAAAACCGTTTGCGTTGGCCATCGGTCGGCGATTCAATGGGGGCGTGCTGGCGCTCGTGCTCAGCAGCGCGGTGTTCGCTGCAGCTCCGACGGCGTCGGCCGAGGTGGCCGAGGTCGAGGCGCCCCGGTCGGGTCTTCGACGGTATCTGACGCGCGACGTGGCCTACAGCGCGCGCTACCTCGACCACGGGGTGCTCGGAGTCAGCGGCGCGGGGGGCTGGCCACACCGTTACGCGCTGCGGCTGCACCTCGGCGTGCTCGACCACATGACCGTCGGCCTGCAAACGCACTGGTTGCGAGGGCAGTCACGGCCCCAGTTCAGTCCGGAGCTTGCGGTCGCGTTCGTTCGACTGCGGTGGCTCGAGTGGGGCGGCTACTACCGGCAAACGCTTTACCCGCCGCCTGCGGTCGACGGTGATCCGACCACCCCGAGTTTCTCGCAGGTCGATCACTGGCTTCTTTCGAGCGTCAGCTTCAGCAACAAGTGGCTCTCGGGTGGCTTCGACTTCGGCCTCGTGCGCGCGCGCATCAAAGACCCCGGGCAAGACCCGCCGAACGACGACACGAACCCTTCCACCATTCGCTGGAAGCTCGGGGGTGGATTGCATTTGCGCGCTGGTACGCGGCGATGGGGATTCACCGCAGGCGTGCTCGCGCCGCAGCTGATGGCCGAGCTCGCCTTCGACCTACGGTTCGGTCTGTTCGAGATGCGCTCCAAGGGCGGCTGGAAGCCGGCCGGGGTCGTGTACAGCACCGACCGTCGCGTTCCGCGTTGGCGGTGAGCGTCTCCGCGTTGCTCAACGTCGGTACGTTGCGGCTCCGCGCGCCGAGGTAAACGGGGCGACGTCGCTGTGTCCGCCTGCCACGCGGTCGAGGGCTTAGGCGGAGATCCCGGTACATGCCTGTGAGTAGGTCACGCCTGCGGACTTTGCTGCTCCAACCGCAAGCATGAGGACTTGGATGCCCTTGAGCCCCGTAAAGATGGCGGGCGATGCAATCGACGTCCCGTCGGTGAGACGCCCGAAATGGCGCGCCATCGTGGTGCCCGGACCACTGCTGAGTTCGAGGTAGTCTTTCCCGGTGATGGTTTGCGTATATCCAAGGTCGTAGCTCAACGCCCCCGTGAGCTCGTTGTTCGCACTCCAGTCCCCGACGCCAAACCCCGCCTCGAACCCGGGGGAGCCCAGAGAGAATCCTACGCCTCCTCCGACCGCGACGCCGAAGAGGCTCCCGTCAGGGCTGGCATACCCTTGTCCTCCCCCGGAAAAGAGTCCGACACCGGGAACCTCGATGGCGGCAGAAACGTTGTTGAACGCACCGCTCCACGCGTCGATGACATCCCGCTTCCCTCCGGGCGCGGTTGCAATCCCGGCATATCCGCCCACCCCAATACTCAGGACCTGTGGAACTTTGACTCCGCCACCAGAAAACGTGAACGCAGCGAATTGTTCGTTCCACAGGTCCCAGACCAGGTCGACACCTCCTGTGAGATTCCCGCCCGCTGCCGTTCCATCGACATTCATGCCGATGACGATGTAGCCGTTGAGCGGGTTGATGTCGGCGCTCGTCCAGGCTGCCAGAACATCGCATGCCTGCGGCACAGATGCTTGCTGCGCCGTTGATGCCTCTTGATACAGAGGTGGATATGCGTCGCGCGCATAGGCGACGAGCTCGGGAGAGTCCACCTCGAGAAGCGCATTCGAGAACTCCTGCTGGAGGATGCAGGCGGGGTCTTCGACCGAGCACTCGCCCCCGTAGTCGGCTTTCCCAGGCGCGGCTGTCGTGTCGACTACCGAATTTTCTTCGGGAGCCTCGCAGCCGGCGACTGAGAGGCTTACAGCCCCCAACACGATGAAGGACTTCGAAGGGATCATGCTTCGTACGTTGCGTCTTCCCGTGAAGTGGTTTTCCGCGGTTTTCTCGCGTGGCGCTCGCGTCTCTTCACTTGCGACGCGACTCACTCGGGGCGGAATACCGAGAGCTCCAGGCCGTCGTCGATGATCCACTGTTCGAACTGTTTGGCGAGTGCAGGGTCGCCGTCGATCGTTTCGGCCAATCCCGATGCGAGTGCGTCGTCGATTCCCTCGGGCCCGCGACTGAGAAGCTCGGCGAACGCCTCGTGTGTCTCAGCCAGCGCCGGGTTCGCCTGCACGAAAAGCAGCAGGTTGTTCGGTTTTTCGCCGGCCGTATAGTGCGCGCGAAACGTGCCCTCGAGAGGGCGAGTGGCAGGGGCGAGCTCGGCGAACATTGCGGACTCGACCAGACATTCGGTGAAATCGGGATGTTCGAGGCCGTCTGCATCGATCGTGACCTCGTCCACAATCACGCCAATGCCGGGCGCTCCCAAGTAGTGGAACGACATCGAAACTCGACCTTGATGCTTGTCGTCGAGCAGTTCGGCACAGTCGGCCACGGCTTTCCCAACGTTCACCGACATGTCGATCGATGGAAGCTCGTAGCGCTTTGGCCGTTCCGCCTCGGGCTGGTCGAGGGCCAGGGCCTCTCGAATCTTCAGGCGCATCGCGTCTCGCTGTGCTCGGCGTGTCGGCGAAGCCGACTTCGACGCTGGCGCCGGCCTCGTAGGCGCCGGTGGGACGCCGGCCTGGTTTGCCACGGCCACGGTTGGCGCCGGCACGTCGTCGCTCGCGGAGCGGGACGGTGGGTCCTCGCTCGTGAGCCACAAAACTCCAGCCGCGACCGCGGCTACCACAGAAACTCCGAGAACTGCTTTCATCACCAATACTGCACCCAGCTGCGGGAGCGCCGTGCCCGTGGCCGCCACGGCCCACGCTCGTCGCTCCCCGTATCGCTCGTCCAATCGCGAGCGAAGTCCTAGGAGCGCACGCCGCAGCCGGGTCCGCACAGTTGCGGCGGGGATGCCGAGTTCGTCGGCAATGTCCACGGCGCTGCGCTCTTCGACATAGCGTTCACGGATGAGGTGACGGTCGTCTTCGTCGAGTTCCTCGAGCAGCACTTCGAGCAGCGCGTACAGCTGCTGTGCCGCAACCATCGACTCGACTGACGGTGCCTCTGGGCTCGTCTGCCCATGCTCGCGCCGCTGCCGAGCCCGTGCCGAACGCCGAGTCATTCGATGGTTGTTGCGAAGGATCGTGCCCAGCCAGGGGCGAAGTCCGCCACGTCGGGGCCGTGCGCCCTGGGCACGAAGCCACGTATCCTGCACGAGGTCATCCGCGTCGTCGGCGGCCAAACGCCGGGCGAGCGACCTGAGCCAGGGAAGTTCCTGCTCCAGTGCTCGGGCGTGGGCTGCCGCTTCTGCGCTCACGTCTGGTCCCATGCAGACACCGACACGATCGTTTCACCACCGGCGAAAAAAATCGACGCGAGCGCGAAACTCGACCTGAAACGGAACTCTACTCGAGCACGATCTCGTCAGCGCCCACGTCGGGCGCATCCACGCGGACCTGACCGTCGATGTCATACGTGACGGCGTCGTCGCCGAGGTTGATGCCCGCATTCACGGCCTCGCTGTCCGGCGCGATGTGCAGGTCGCCGTCGAGCGGAGCAGCGAACATGTTGAGCGACGACTCAGCGAGGTTGCCTGCGACGGGCGCGCTGGCGCCGTCGCGCAAGATGATCTCGCCGGTCACGAGGTTGTTGAGCACGCTGACCTCGGTGCGCTCGTGCCGGTACTCGATCGAAGGGGCAGCGTACGGAGACACGACGGTGTTGTGTGCGACGACCAGTCCACACACCTGCCACGCGGCGATGCCCGAGTCGAAGCCCAGCGTCGAGGTCGCGATGCCCGTGCCGGTGGTGCTGATCATGTTGTTGATGACCGCGCCACCGATGGTGCCGTAGTACCCCGGTTCGCAGTCGTGCTCGGGAGGTTCGCGGATGTCACTGCGGTCGGCGGACTCACCCATGCGGATCGCCATGGCGCATTCGCGAACGTGGTTGCGTTGGATGACGTTGTAGAAGGAGGTCTCGTCGAACGCGATGCCGGGCCGACTGACCGCATCCTGGCACCAGTATCCCTCGACCCGGTTGTCCCGAACGTCCCAGCCGGCCGCGCCAATGCCCGAGATGCCACCTTTGGCCATGCAGTCGCCGTTTGTACGGCCGGCATCCGTCTGCTCGACGATCGAACATGCGATCTCGCCATCATCGACGGGTGCGCCGCTGTACGTGATCCGAACCCCGGCCAGCTTCGCGTCAGTGATGTGCAGGCGATACAGCTGAGTGCCGTTGCGGGCTTCGGTGCCGTTCGTCGAGACGAACACGCCGTATGAGTCGGAGTTGAGGATCGACAGCTCGCCGATGGTCACGTCGGATGCGTCGACGCGGAACGTCCCGGTTGCGGCGACGGAGTTCTGAAGCACGACCGCCCCGGGGTCTCCGCTTGCGGAGCGAATGCTGATGCCGGCGGTGCCGATGCGGATGCCGTCTGGTACGTCGTAGACGCCGTCTGCGAGGAGGAACGTGGTGCCTTCCGAGGCGCCGTCGATCTGCGCCTGCAGCGTTCCGATGTCTTTGGGTCCGATCTCCACGACGGGTCCGTCGCCGCCCGGTGGTGTCAGCGGCCGACAGAAGTCCTCGGTCATCGGTGTGGGGCTGCCCGTGGACTCCTCCCCGCCGTCGTCGGTCTCGCCGCCGCCGCTCGTGGTGAACGGCCCGGTCGTCGAGGTTGCGCTCTCGTCGTCGGTTTCGCCGGCGGACGTCGTGGTGCTTTCGGCGGGCGCGACGCACTCGTTGGCGAGTCCGGTGCCCGCAAGGTCGCCGTAGCGACGGCCGGTTTCACAAGCAGCGTCGGGAAAGCTGCAAAAGCCGTTGGGCTCGCAGAGGCCGTCCTGACCACAGTCTGCGTCCTCTTGACAGTTGAACTCGGACCCGCCGGTGCACCCTACGACGGTCAGCAAAGCCAGCGACAGCACTCCCCCTACACGCATCCGGCCCGCAGGCTACCACGCGGCAACCACAGGGGTTTCGGCCGGCGCGCACTCCAAGCCGAGGTCGCAGAGCGACATATCGAGCGGTGTACGTGGTCATGATGCCCCGAATGCGCGACCTTGCCCGAGCACCACCGCTCGACGAGGTGCTGACGGGGTGGCACAGCTCGCGCCGCAGTCAGGCCCCGTTGCGACCTTGGGCGTTGCGGACCCCGAAAGGAAAATCGTTGCATGCACAAAGATTCTGCTGTGCCAGCGCTTGCAGCGGGGGACCCGCGGACGATGTGTCCCGTTTAGAGACCCTCGATGTCGACGGGCATGGGCTTGCCTGCGGTGCGATGTGAGGGCATGCGCTTGCCCATCTTGCGTGGGGGCGGCTTCATCCGCCCCTTCACGCGGGGCTGTGGGCGAACGTCGGGCTGCGGTGCGGTGGGGGCGACCTCGGGCTGGGCCGCGGGCGATGGCGTGCTCTCGCAGGGTTCAGCGTCGGGAATCGCGGGTGTGACCTCGAGGAAGGTGGGGTGCTCCTCCTTGACGCGCAGTGAGGGACCATCCCCGTGGGGCGCGCAGGCGGCCAGCGCGAGTGAGAGGCTGGCCGCCGCGGCGATGGGCAGGCCACGCCGAAGGCGCGAGAGCGGGACGAGGGGCTCTGCGGCGAACCGCACCTCACCGCCAGCGCCCGATTCGTACGACACGCAGATGTCGCCATCGGAGGCGAGCAGGCGGGCGGCGTCTCGCTCGGTCATCGAGGAGAGGTCGTGAACGGTTTGGCGGCACGCGGCGCAGAATCGGCCCCGCTCGCCCGGAGTCATGCGGTCCCAGTCCTCGTGGCAGGGCTCGGGGATATGGATGTCGCGCGCCTTCACCTCAGGCCTCAACGCCCGTCGCCCCGCCCGGGTCTGGGTCCGGTAAAAAAACCGGGCGCAGCGACGAGTGAGCGTGCGCGAACCGTGACGTCAGCTGACGCGCTCAGCGGCAGAGGTCGCCGCGATCGGTGAGGCCCGCAGGCTCGATCTTAAAGACCGCGGGAACGGGCGACGCAGCCGCGTCTGCGGTGGACGGGCTCGTAGACTGGAGCACGGAGGCGAGCACGCCCGAGGGAGGGGGGGCCTCGGCTGGCGGCGCTTCAGGTTTATCCGCGTTCTCCCAGCCGCCGTCTTCTTCGTTCTCCCAGCCGCCGTCGTCGCTGCCGTTTTCCCAACCGCCGTCATCGCTGGTGTCGTCACCTCCGTCGTCGCCCCCATCGTTGGTGGGTTGCGCTGTCGACCACGGAGGATTGGCGATGCGGTCCTTGTACGCGATTACGATCACCGAATCGCGCTTCTTGCCCGGCGCTCGGATGCGGGTTCGACCTGGCAGCACCGCGGTGCCTACCGTCGTGTGCCGATCGTGCTCGAGGGTCCACATCCAGCGGCCGCGCGCATCGGCGGTGCCTTCCCACATCTGCCCGCCGGAGAACACCCAGGCGCCGTCGACCCACGCGAAGCGGAGCTCTTGGACGAATCCTCCGCCTTCGAGCAGCAGCGACTCATAGCCACCCTTACGGTCCCATTTCTGCTTGGCGACGGTGGCGCCCGCCACGACTGGAGCGCCGCCGAGCACCAGCGCAACGAGGCCCTCGTACGAGAGCGGGACACCGAGCATCGCTTCGACGGCGCACGGATCCGCAGGCCCCGAGTAGAAACCAGTGGGAAGCTCGTCGAGTTTGTAGCGAAGTGCATACCCTTCCTCGCTGAAGGCAAGAGTGACGAACTCGTTCCCCGAGCGGGTGACGCTGGCGCGAAAGCGGGCATCGGTCTGTGCGAGCATCTGCAGGTCCGCTCGAACGACGCGATTGAGGGTGATCGTGGCGTCGGGAACCGCGACCGCGTCGAGCTGGGGCGTGGTCTGCTGAAGTAGCGCCGAGGCTTCGGGTTGCCCACCCACGCCATACGGCGGCTTGTGCCCGCAGGCGGCGGCGGCGGCCAGGCTTGTCAGGGCAAACGCGCGAAGGAGGCTCTGCACGCGCGCAGCCTATCAGGCGAGACCGGGAGCCGTCGTGCGGCGGGATCCCCCGAAGGGGGCGATCCGGCTTCGACCACGTCCCGCCGACACCACGTCGACGACCACGGGCCGAGCCGAATCGCGAACCGTTCAGCCGCCAGGGCGACATGGGCGGAGCGTGGTGACGCCGTCCACTGCCAGATACGGCCGTAGGCGGGCATAGGTCTTCTTGCCGATGCCCTTGATGCGCATCACGTGCGCTGGTCGCGTGAACTTGTGACGCCGCCGGTAGGCGACGACTTTGGCCGCCGTTGCTGGACCGACGCCGGGCAGCATCATCAGCTCTTGCTCGGTGGCGGTGTTCAGATTGAGCGTGCCCTCCATCGAGCGGGTCGAGAGCAGAGGAACGTGCAGCGCCGGCGCGGCGAGAGCCTGCGTGGGCAGGAAGCCGATCGCGAAGAAACACAGGAGGACGAAGCGAGCCTTCATGCCGTCCGCATGAGCACGAGTCGTGCCGGCGCCACGGCGCGTGATCTCGGGTGCTTGCGAAGGCGAGTCCGCGCGGTGGCCCACCCGCTGGCCACGTGCCGTCCCAGTCTGGCCGGCCCCACGAGCCAAGCCGTCGAGTCCATCGATGAGCCGCGCTACAACGGTCTCGATGAATCGTTCGCTCGCAGTGCTGATCGGCGCCTCGTTTTGCGGTGAGGTTGCGTGCACCAGCACGGACGGGTCGAAGGCGGGTGATCCGGTGGTCGTCGCACTCGATGCCATCGAGCGCTGCGAAGGCTCGCTGGAGCCCGCAGACCCTGGTGTCGAGCTCGCCGCCCTCGATACGCTGCCGGTCGAGCTCGAGCTGGAGTGGGTCTCGACGGGCACGGCCCCGGTCGCCATGACGCCCCCGCCGGGCCTCACCGGGGTTCGCCTCGAGCGAACGTGTGACGACGACGTTCGCTCACTGGAGTCGTTCACATGCCTCGGCATGACGTCGTGTCATCCACGGTGTGTCTCTCGCATCGAGACCGACTGCGAGTTCAGGCTCTCGACGGAGGACGGTTGGGTCGATTCGATCCCTCTTGCCGGAATCGTCGGCACCACCGCTAACGGTGGCCACCTACTCACCGTCCGAACGACGCAGCTGGATGCGTTCGGCAGCACGCTGGACTCGTCCGTCGAGTTCATGGACGGATGGAACGTCCGAACGTCGAGCCTAGAGCTCGAATGGTCCGAGAACACGCTGGTCGGACGAATCGTTCTGCAGCTCGTGGATGCGAACGGGATGGAGGGGCTCTACACCATGGCGGTCTTCCGCCGTTAGCTACTGCGGCAGGACCTGGGTGAGTGCGAAGCCCGTCATGTCCGAGTAGGTGTATGGGTACTGCAACCCGCTCACGACCTCGTGCATTGCCGGCGTGACGGGATCGATCTTGAAAGCCTGATCTCCGCGCGTGTCGACGAGCCACACGTAGCCGTCGACGTCGATGCTGGTACCGGCCGCGTGCTCGATGCCGCTGAGGGTGTCGGGGCCGTACCACGCGAATGTGGCCGGGTCCGCTGTGGGGTCGACCCGCAGCACGCCGGGGTTGCTGCCCCCGCCCCACGCCCCACTCGCGATCGATGCGATCCAAAGCACGCCCTCTTCGTCCGCGACCAACCCGCGCAGGGTGTTCGTCGGATTCGAATCGGTGGGGCCCTCGGCGAAGAATGCGTCGACCTCGGCTTGCAGGCTCGTATAGGTCTTCGTGACAGTATCGAAGGCATACAGGCTGTTGCCGCCGCCTGCGATCCAGATGCGTTGGTCGCGATCGATCGTGATACCGTAGGCGTCCTCGCCACCAGGCTGCGGATACTCGGTCCAGCAGTCGGAGCCTTCGACCTGCTCGCACCCGTACTCGATTTCGTAGAGTGATTGGCCACTGCTTCGGTCCACGAAATAGAGGTTGTTGTCCCCGTCGACCACGCCGCCGTACGGGCCATAGGTGTTGCAGTCGTACCCGGGGATCGCGGTCTCTTGCACGAGGCCTCCGTCGTCCCCGTCGAGCAGCCATACGGTCACGTCATCGTCGTCGGCATTGCAGAAGGCGACCCAGACGCGTGGCGATGCGTACTCGCAGTTACCCACTGCATCGGGTGCCGTCCACTGCACCGTACGAGGCCCATCGCATCCGTTCCCCGAATGCGGGACGTCGATATGCCAGGCGACGCATTCGTCCTCGGTCCATGCTCGGTACTCTTCGTCCGACGCGGTGTCGATGAGTCCGTTGCCGTTGGTGTCTGGGCAGGTCTCGCTGTCGGCGATGACCTTCGTCAGGCCGCCGCCTCGGTCGAGCACGGCGACATCTCCGTCGAGGTTCACCGACGTTCGAGATGGCCCCTGGCACGAGGAGATCGAGATACCTTCGTAGTCGTCGACGAGGTAGCGACCCACTTCGGTGGCGCTCTGCGTATCGATCTTGGAGACGGTCCCCTGGGTGGTGTTGGCGATCCAGATGTACGAGAACTCGACGACCGCCGAGCCTTCGTCGACACAGCCCGTTTCTCCGGCGCCGGAGTCTTCGGAGCCCATGCCCTCACCGCTCGTAGTGGATTCTCCGCCGTCGCTGCTCGAGCTGGGGGGCGTCGCGGTCGATCCGCTGGGGTCGCCCGTCGTGGTCCCGCTGGCGTTGCCCCCGTCCTCGGCGGTTGTCGACGGTGCGGGAGGCTCGGTCGAGTCGCCCTCACTGCTGCTCTCGCCACGGGTTTCGGTGAGCACGATGCCCCCTGAGCCGTCCTGCGTCGCGTCCGGTGGCTCCAGCCCCACGCAGCCGCAAACCAGCAGCCCTGTCAGTCCCGCTCCCACCTTCCTGAGTTCGTTCGCGCCCATACCGTCCCCGCGCGCCGGTCATCGTCCGCGCGCGATGAATCTTCAGTGGTGCATGTGCGTGCTCGGTGTACGCGTTGCACACGTCACCCGACTCAGGCGCACGTCGTGGCCGCGCATCGTGCCGAAAAGTTGGGGCAATCGACTGCTTTTTCAGAGAAGCGTGAAGGTTTCGTCAAACTCCCGCCATTGCATCGGTCATGGGATGCGACGTCACCGACGCCTCGGACACGAGTGTGGAGCCGGTCGAACGTGAAGACGATGCGCCTCGGCGATTCCGACGCGTGCGAACCGGTATCGTGATGGTGGTCGTGGAACGCGAAGAGCCTACGGATGAGCAGCGTCCCGATCCCGAGCGGTCGCGCTGAAACGCTCCCGAGTGACCGGCCGCCGCGATGAGTCGCGTGACGAGCCGGCCTATCTTCGACATGGGACGTGCTCCCGGAACATCGTAAGAGACTCGTGTCGAGGTCCGACGATGGGAGCGCGTGAGCATGACGGAGCGAGCCGAACACGGTCGGTCGAGAATCGGTGAGACGCTCGGTCCCTATCGGTTGGTGGAGCGAATCTTCGCCGGCGAGGTCGTCGACACCTATGTGGCCCAGATGCAGGCCGGGCACGGCTTCGAACGGTTGGTTGCGCTTCGATGCCCAAAGCCGAACGCGGACGCGAACTCTCGGGCGTACGGCATCCTGTATTCCGAGGCGTCCGTTGGCGCCCTCGTCCAGCACCCGAACGTTCTTTCCGCTCGCGGCGTACACTTGAGCGAGGATGGGGTTCCCTACGTGACGACGCCGTACTTCGAGTCGGTCTCGGTGCAGCGTTTGTGGCAGGTCCTACGCCAGAAGAAAGAGCGCATGCCGTTGGCGCTCGGCTTGACCGTGGGGCGTGAACTCTGTTCGGCACTGCGACACATTCATGGCGTGAGAGCGGCGGGGAACGGAACCTCGGTCCTGTTGCACCACGGTCTGACACCCGATGCGGTGCAGTTGACCTTCGAGGGAGACGTCCTGGTCAGCGGGCTGGAGGGGGTTACCTGGTCGGAGTCGACGACGAGGCAGCCACATCCCCGTACGGCTTTCGTTGCACCCGAACGAAGCCGCGGCGACTACGGCGTGCGGGGAGATCTCTTCGCCATTGCCGGCATCCTTTACTTTCTCGTGAATGGAAAGGAGCCGAAGTCGGCGTCCTCGGGTCCGTACACGATGCATCCAACGCTTCCCGCCGGCGCTCCGGAGGCGTTTCAAGCGCTCATGTACCGGGCCATGCACGTGGATCCGGCCCGTCGGTTCTCGTCAGCGCTCAAGTTTCAGATCGAACTCGAGGACTTTGCGGCGCTGTACCAACTCGGCCTCTCCAAGGTTCAGCTCGGGCGCTACATCAACGCTCATGTGGAACGCCCAGCCCCGGTCGACGCGTTGGAGCGGTTCGTGAATCGCGAAACCCTCGAGCTTGCGGCCGTCGATACGCAAAGCGCGGACGCGCGACGCGACGGAGACGAGCCGTGAGGGGCGTGTCGGTCCGGGATCAGTCTCGGATCGGCTGACAGATCCGAATCTGGCCGAGGTTGTCGGGCTCGTTCGGGTCGGGCGTGTGGTACACGCCGCGTGATCCGGTGAGCTGGCATTCGTAGCCGCCACGGCAGTCGCGGTTGCTGCTGCACTTGCGACGGCACGAGGTTCGGGCCGACACCTCGTCGGCGCAAAGACCCTCACCGAGGCAGACCTCGTGCGGCTGGCAGTCGTCGCGCGGAGGGAGCACGGTGCCATCGGCCGCCATCACGGCGATGTCCTCGCGCTCGGGGTCGCACGAGACGCTGAGGAAGTCGGTGCCGTACGTCTTCACGCAGGCCGCCTCGTCGGGGCACGAGTTGCGGCCACAACCCTCGATCGTGCACTCGCCTTGCGTGCCGATGCGGTTGGACAGGTCGCAGGTCCGCTCGCCTTGCAGGCTGCAGTCGGTGCTGCGGCGGCAGGCGTCGCCGATCTGCGACTGACAACCGGTGGCTGTGAGTACGAGCAGGACGAGCGCTGAGAGGGCGGTCCGCATGAAGGCGCTGGACCATACACCACCTGCGTCCGACGTGTCGTCGAGCCTGGGATCCACCGCACATCGCCGCCTGGGGCGGAAATCGGGCAACACGCGACGGTTGCGCGCGGAAGCCGACCCGGAGCGGTATTTTGGCGGGGGGCCCGTTCATGCCAAGCTGCTGGGGTCCGTGTCGTCCGAACTCGAGGACATCCTGGCCGCGTTCGCGAACCTGGTCGCCGCGCACGAGGCGTCGCGAGAGGAACCGGAGGGCGAAGAGGATCCGGAGAACTTCCGGTGTACCGACTGTGTCGACTGTCGGGCCTGCAGGTTCTGTACGTCGTGCGAACGGTGCGCTGACTGCACGTACTGCGACGCGTGCTCCGACTGCGAGGGATGCACGCAGAGCCGAGAGTTGATCGCGTGCGCGGACTGCAGCCAGAGCAACTTGTCGGCGTACTGCGAGCGAAGCTCGTACCTCACGCTGTGTCTCGACTGCGAGGGCTGCGTGCAGTGCTTCGGCTGTGTCGGCATGACGGACGCCGAGTTCTGCATCCTCAACGAGAAGTACAAGCGCAGTGCGTACTTCAAGAAGGTGGCGCAGCTTCGCAAGCTGCTCGACGCGAAGCTCACCGAAGGCTGGATGCCGCCGTGGATCGAGGGGGCCGAGCCCGAAGAGGAGCCGCTTCCACCACCACCCCCGATCGAAACCGTCGCGCCTCGCGAGCCAGAGCCAGAGCCAGAGCCAGAGCCAGAGGACGAGCCAGAGCCTGAACTCGAGCCGTACGAGGAGCCCGAGCGCGCCGCGACGCCGACTTCACCCGCGCAGCCGGAGCTGTACATCGAGCCCGAACCGGCATCGCCGGAGCCCGGCGCTCCCGTGGTGACCCCGGTCGCGCCCACGGAACCGCTGCGCGCGGCCGAGCCGCGTACCGGAGTCGCGACGCCCAACCGCATCGACCCGTACGCCGAGCGGACGTCCTTGCTGCCCGACACCGGTCCTGCGCCGCTCGAGCACACGGGCTCCTGGCCCCCTGTCGACTCTCGAAGTGCGCGGTCGATGGATCGAGAGAGCCGGGGCCGCGAGTCGTGGGAAGAACTGTTCGAACCCGACGAACTTCCCCCGCCGCGGGCCCAACCGCCGGCCACGCTCGAGCCCGTCGTCGACGCGGTGTCGAAACGCTTCACCACCACGGCGCCGCCAGAGCCAGAGCCAGAGCCAGAGCAGGAGCCGCAGCCCACACGTTCGGGTCCCCGATGGGGCCAGGCCACATCCGCTTCGTCTCGGTTCGAGCGTCGTACGCCCGCTGCGCCCTCGCACCGCCCGCCAGCGCGAGACGCTGATGCACCCGCGCCCGAGCCGGACACGCGGGAGCAGGGGGGACCGCCGGCGGGCTTCCTCGGTGAGATTCCCGACCCGCCGTCCAGCCCCGAAGTCACCGGTGGGCTGCGGATCGCCAAGCGGCCTCGACGCCGGCGCTGACGTGGTGCCGTCGTGAGCTCCGCCTCGTCGCGAAGGGTCTATTGCACGATGTCGAGCGCTGGTGCTCGCGGCCTCAATGGGGCGCCGCGACGATGATGGAGAGCACCCTTCCGCGGCCGAGCTCGCAACGCTGTCGATCCCGTCGGTGCCCGCGGCGACCGTGCAGACTCGGTCGCCGGTGGGGTCATCGCGACGACGTATCGTGGGGGGTGTGCAGCAGCGGCCGATGGCGTCGCGCAGTACACCGCCACTGCGACGGTCGAGGGGATGGTCGAGCTCGCCGCAACCATCGAGGTCGACGTGCCGCCGGTGGGTGTCGGTCCATTCTCGTTGAGTGTTGCGATTCCCCCGCTGCAGACTCTCGTAGACCTCGGCTCGTGGTCTACGGTGACCGGAATGCCAGCCGAAGGAATGCTGTGTGTGGGTGGCGACGCCTCTGGAACGGCAACGGACACGGACGGCGTCGAGCACCCCCGTTGCCCTGACGCCTGACGAAACGCGCCGCGCCGTGCTACGGATGGCCGCATGCAGTCGCTGGCCATCCTCGGATGCGGAACGATGGGCGAAGCCATCCTCGCGGGCTCGTTGCGCTCGGGGGCGCTGGAGCCAGCACAGATCGTCGGCACCGTCCGCCGAGCGGAAAAGGGTGAGCGCCTTCAAACGAGCTACGGAATCGAGACGACGACGGACAACCTCGAGGCTGCACGGGGGGCAGACGTGGTGGTCGCTGCGTTCAAGCCCCAGAAGCTCCAGCAGATCCTCGACGACGACGACATGCGCGCCGCACTGAACGGCAAGGTGCTGATCAGCATTGCGGCGGGCGTGCGGCTGGAGACGCTGGCGGGATGGCTGCCCGAGACGGTCGTCATCCGCGCCATGCCCAACACGCCGTGCCTCGTCGAACGCGGCATGACCGCCCTGGCGCTGGGGCCTGGTGCGACCGAGGCGGACGCGGACGCGGCAAAGCAGATCTTTGCATCGGTGGGTCGCGTCGTGGTGGTCGAAGACAAGCATATGGATGCCATCACCAGCCTCAACGGCAGCGGGCCCGCGTTTGCATACGTCATGCTCGAAGCGATGGCCGACGGCGGCGTGATGATGGGCTTGCCGCGGGACGTGGCGCTGGAGATCGCGGCGAAGGTCTTTGAAGGCGCGGCTGCAATGGTGCTGGAGACCGGGTCGCACCCGGCGGCGCTCAAGGACCAGGTGACCACGCCAGCGGGATCCACGATCGCGGGCCTGCTGACCATGGAAGACGGTCGAATCCGGTCGGTGCTCGCGCGCACGATCCAAGAGGCGACCAAGGTTGCCGGTACGCTCGGGTAGCCGCGCAGCCGTGAAGTGCATCGTTGCCCGCGTTGGCTGCGGTAGTGTCGCCCGTGGTGGAACACTTCGACGTTCTCATCGTCGGCGCAGGTCTGTCGGGCATCGGCGCGGGCTATCACGTCCAGACGATGTGCCCGAGCAAGCGCTACGCGATCCTCGAGGGGCGACCACGCCTGGGGGGGACGTGGGACCTGTTTCGGTATCCGGGCATTCGTTCGGACTCCGACATGCACACGCTCGGCTATTCGTTCCGTCCGTGGACGGCGGCCAAGGCCATCGCGGACGGCCCCGCGATCCTCGAATACGTCCGCGACACCGCCGAGCACTACGGCATCGACCGCCACATTCGCTTCAATCGTCGCGTCACGGGGGCATCGTGGTCCTCGGCCGAGGCGAAGTGGACGATCGAGGTCTGCGACACCGAACGAGACACAGTCGAGGCGTACACCTGCAACTTCCTGTTCGTGTGCAGCGGATACTACGACTACGACGCTGGCTACACACCGAAGTTCGAGGGGTTTGACGACTTCAGCGGCCGCATCGTGCACCCGCAGAAGTGGACCGAGGACATCGACTACGCGAACAAGCGCGTCGTGGTGATCGGCAGTGGGGCGACGGCGGTGACGCTGGTGCCCGCGATGGCAGCCAAAGCTGCCCACGTCACGATGCTGCAGCGAACGCCTACGTACGTGGTGTCGCGGCCGGCCGAGGATCGCATCGCCAACGCGCTGCGCGACCGGCTGCCCGCCAAGCTCGCCTACGGCATGACGCGCTGGAAGAACGTGGTGTTCGGACAGGCGTTCTACAACCTGTGTCAGAAGGCGCCCGGTCCAATGCGCAAGCTGATCATGTCGGGCGTGCGCAAGGAGGTTGGTGAGGGCGTTGACGTGGAGACGCACTTCAACCCGCCGTACGACCCGTGGGACCAGAGGCTGTGCTTGGTGCCCGATGCGGACCTGTTCGAGTCGCTGCGCGACGGTTCGGCATCGGTCGAGACCGGGCACATCGATCGCTTCGTACCTGAGGGCATTCGCCTTCGCGACGGCCGGACCCTCTCGGCAGACATCATCGTCACTGCGACCGGTCTGCAGGTCAAGGTCATGGGGGGCATCGAGATCCGCGTCGACGACGAGCCCTTCATGGCGGCGGACAGCATGAGCTACAAGGCCATGATGTTCTCCGACGTCCCGAACTTGGCGATGTGCTTCGGCTACACCAACGCCTCGTGGACGCTCAAGGCGGACCTCACCAGCCTCTACGTCTGCCGCCTCATCAACCATATGGACGAGAACGGGCACCGCATGTGCGTGGTTCGCAAGCAGGCGGGCGTGGAGCCAGAGGACTTCGTCGGCCTCAAGGCGGGCTACATCACCCGGGCGTCCGCATTGCTGCCCAAGGCGGGCTCCAAGGCGCCGTGGAAGCTCAAGCAGAACTACTTCGTAGACCTTTTCCAGCTCAAGCTGTCCAAGGTCGACGACGGCGTGATGCAGTTTTCCTGAGCCTTCGTCACGAATCGAGGGCGATACCGGGCACCCACGGACATGAAGGGCCGTTCGCTTCTCTTCTCTCTGCTCGCCCTGCCCGCCTGCGAAGCTCGGGTGTCCGAGCAAGACGACCCAACCGTGCCCGACGGTGGGGACCCGTCGAAGTTCGACCAGAGCTGCGAAGCGTACTTCGAGGCCTACTACGCCTGCTATACCGAAGAGGCAGGACCAGCGGGCTCGACAGGAGGTGCCTCGCCGGTCGAAGACTACGCCGCCGAGTACTGCGCCCGACTGCGGGCAGAGGCGGAGCAGGCAGGCGCCGACTGCCTCGGCGCGTTTGAGGAAGTCTTCGCCTGCATCGGGTCCCTCGACTGCGCTGCGCTGGAAGAATCCGCCGAGGATGTTGACAGCTTTGGGGGCGTGCCTGCGGTCTGCCACGACGTGTACATCGACGCCGTGGAGCGGTGCCCGGAGGCTCTCTCCGCCTGTTCGAGCTTCTCGCTCGAAGGCTTTGGAAGCACCGGGGGTTGCTCCGCCGGCGCCTCGGCATGCATCGACGGACACACCTACGACGTGGACTGTGGCGAAGGCGAACCGTCGTCGTGCGAATGCAAGGTCGACGACGCGGTTGTGAAGACCGTCGAACTCCCCGCCACGCTGCAGTGTCATTCCGAGGACTGGTTCGACGCAGCGCGGGAAGCCTGCGAGTTCCCGGTCCGGCCGTTCTGAGGGTCCAGAGCCGGTCGACAAAGGCCGCAATCTCACTGCCGATCGCCTTTGGGTGATCCTCGTGGGGCAGCAGGGTTGGGTTGTCGGCGTCGGTATCGATATCTCGAATCGGCTACGCACCCGGTCGCCGTTCGTCGCGACGTATCGCGGAACTCGAGCGGTGCATCCGGGCCGCGGGAGCTCGTCCGGGCTGACGCTCAGGCGCGGAGGAGAAGCCCCAGGGCGAGTTCGACGATCGGCTCGCGCTGTGCGTCGAGGCGCGCTGCGAAGTCGTCGGCGTCGGCGCTGTCGGTCATGAGCGTTCGGATCGCGGACTCGACCGCACCCATCGCCATCGTGAGCCGCAGCGTGCGGTGTTCGACGGGGACGGTGTCACCGAGTAGGGCTTCGATGGCGGGCCGCGCCTGGCGAGCCCGTTGCGCATGCTCTTCGGGAATGCCCAGCGTTTGCCCGGCGAGCGCGCTGCCGAAGCGAACGGCATCGATGAGGGCCTCGATGATCTTCCGAACCCGGGCCTCGCCCTCGAGCGTCGAGCTCGCCATGAGCTCTGCCTGGATGGACTCGGTCGAGCGCAGAAGTACCGCGTCCAAGATCTCGGCCTTGGACTTGAAGTGGTAGTAGAGCGACGGGTTCGCGATCCCCAGCGCCTTGGCGATGTCGCGAACCGACGTGGCGGCGTAGCCCTTCTCCGTGAAGAGCCGAGCGGCGACGTCGAGGATGCGTTGCCGCGTGTCGCCACGGCTGGAGGCCTCGCGTCCCATGGTCGTCATCTACCGCCGGCAAGCCCAACTTGTCATCCACCCTAGCGCTTGCTAGGTCGCCTCGCGAACGCTTGCTTCCCGTGGAGCTGCCCGCCGGGATGGGCGTCCGGGTGGAGCCCGAGCAGGTCCTGATCCTGCAGATGCACTACTTTGTGAGTCCTGGCTCGGAGGGACTCGCAGACCAGTCCGGCTATGCGTTTCGAACGGCAGCGTCGGTCGAGACCGAGGTCGCCATGACACAACTGGGCTTGCTCGACTTCGAGATCCCCGCAGGCGCTTCCGACTTGCGTGCCGGCGGCACGTTCAAACCCCGCACCGACCAAGAGATCGTCGGCATCTTCCCCCACATGCACCTGCTCGGCTCGTCGTTCACGGCGTCGATCGAGCCCGCCGATGGCTTCATGCTCGCGACCACCGATCCTGATGAGCCGGCCGGTGACGTCGTCGAGGACGTAGACCCAGGCTCCCTTCATAGCGGGCAGGTGCAGATCAATCTTGGTGCAGACGTCGCAGGCATGGTGCTGGGCGCTCAATGCGTCGGAACGGTCACCGTCGAGGCCGAGGGAGCTCCTTCTCCGGAGACGGCAGTTGCACGTTCTCGCAGGACTTCGCGGCGTTGCTCGGCTCGGAAGCGCTGCCCGTGACGCTGCAGGGCGACGCCACCGGCGGGACGCTCACGCTGGGCGTGGGCGAGGGCGCTCAGGTCGATGCCGTTTGGCAGGGGACGGTTGTGAGGAGCAGCGTGGTGGGCCGGTGGAGCGGTCAGGAAGCCGCGCTCGACAACGGTGTCGAGGTGGTGCTGGAGCACGCGGGAGCGTTCCGTGTCGATCCGTAGGGCGGCGGTGCTCGGCTTTGCTCTGCTCGGTTGTGACAGCGAGCCCCGCGGCGAGGTCGACGTGCTCTTCACCGACGCATGGGTGCTGGCGGAGCCGGGGGAAACGCCGTGGCTCGCCGATGGGGTAGGCGAACCATGTCTGAAGAGTGCCTTTGGGGACGAGGGCGCCTTCTTCGAAGTGGAAACCGATGCATGTCCGTGGGGAACCTGGTCCCAGACTCTCGCCCGACCGGTTCGCGGCGGCCGCCTCCAGTTCGAGTTTCACCACCTCGACCTGCGCGCCCCCACGCCCGCGACCGCATACGTCGAACTCGGGATCGGATCGGCCACCCTGTGGACGTTTGAAGCCGCGATCCCCGGTGAGGGCGCGCGATTCGACATCGACGTCCCCGTGCCCGACCAAGACCTTGGCGATGTTGCCTGGCTGCACGTGCACAACCACGGTGACAACTCCTATCGCCTCGGAGCAGTGACGCACGTGCCGTGATCCGCGCCACGAACGTTCGTAACGTCGCGCCCCTTGCCTTCGAAAGAGTCTGCGAGGCGAACGTCGTCGCAGCCGGACCGCCTCCGGCCCTCCTCCCGAAGAGCCGTCGTCACCTCCGCCCGGCCGCAGGCATTCAAGCCACCGTCCACGCAGCGGCCGGGCAGGAGGTCGACGTTTCACGGCAGCGGTTCGAGCAATGTCGCCAGGGTTTGGTAGGCACGATGGGCCCGTACGCGAACGGTGCCGGGTCGTAGGCCGAGCTCATCGGCGATCGCATGCATCGGCTGCCCCTGCAGCTTGTGACGACGAACGACTTCGGCGGAATCCGTCGGGAGCGTGTCTACCGCCTCGCGAACGCGCCGACGGAGCTCGACCCGCGTCTCGTACTCGCAGAGGCGTGTTTCGAAGTCGAGGCTGGGCGCTGAACCTCCGAAGCCCGCCGCGTCGCCTGCCCGCGCGACAACGTCCTGACGCCGGTCGCGTCGAAGCTCCGCCCGGAGATGGTCGAGCGCGCATCGACGGGCGACGGTCAGGAACCACTGTTCCACCGAGGATTCGCGAACGACCCGCGCTCGATCGTAGCGGGCGCGCGACTGATGCACCCGAAGAAACGTCTGCTGGACGAGATCGTCGACGTCGTCGAACTCCCGGACGCGTCGTCGCAGCATTCGGCGGATCCTAGGCTCCATTCGCCGAGCCAGCACCTTGAAGGCGCGCGCCTCGCCGTCGAGGTACCGGGTCATGAGGCGATGCGACGGCAGGTCGTTCAACCTCGTCGGCATCACGGCGTCCCCATCGGATTCGTCGCGCTTCGCACCATCACTGCGGCACGGATCCGTGCCACCCCCCGGCCGAGTCGCACGACCCGGGCCCGGCGGCTCATCCGAATGCTGGGAGGCTCACTTGGCGAGCGAAAGATCAATCAGCTCGAGGTCGTCGAGGCCCGGAGACAAGAAGTCCCAGTTCTCTGCCGGTGGCGGCGCCGCCGGCGTCGGCGGTCGCCGCAAGCGGCGGCGCGCGGCCTCGTGTGCGTCCTTGAGCGCACGTCGGGTGTCGCGCATGAACGCCTCTCGATCCAATCGACGCTTCAGCAACCTCCGCACCACGGAACTCGACAAAGCGATCTTCCGCCGCGTGGCGAACTCCTCTAGCGCCACCTGCAGCTGTCGGGCCGAGGCGAACCGCTCTGTCGGAGAAGGATGCGTCGCGCGAGCGATCAGCGGACGCAGGGCATCCACGAAGTTCGACGCCGGCCGGGGCAGCGCCATCACGTCGTGACGCGTTGCGATACCGACGGTCAGCGTCTCGAGCAGCTTGCCCAGAGCAAAGAGGTCGCTATGCGCCGTGTGGTGGCCGGCCATGCGCTCCGGCGCGACGTAGCGCTCGTCCTCGAGTCGCCACGTCGATGCCTCGTTGGGCCAGAGCACCGACTCGAGGGCGTCGACGAACGCGGTGCCCTCGAACGACACCTCGATGCTCTCGGGGACGAGTCGCTGATGTCGGAGGCGGACTCCAGCATCACCGCCTCTGTGAATGTGCTCGACGCCTGCGCAGAGCTGGACGAGCAGCGAGAGACTCATGTCGAGAGGAAACGGATCCCGCTTTAGGCAGGCGTGCTGCAAGAGTTCTCGCAGCGAGACCCGCTCGGTATACGCACGCGTCACAAACAGTGTGCCATCGTCGGTCTCATGAAGCCCATCGGGGGTCGCCACGTTCGCGTGCTGCAGTCGGGCACCCGTGAACGCCTCCCGGCGGAGCGCCTCTCGAATGGAGCGGTCTTGCTCTCCTCCAATCCGAGGACAGCGAAGCTGCACCACTCGCTCCGCGCCGAATCGATCGCTGGCATGGGCGACATAGGTTTCGACACCGCGCTGAGAGCCCCTTCGCTGAACGAGCGAGAACGAGCCGAGCGTGGACCCCGTGCGGTCGGGTGCAAGGCTGGCGCCTCGCTGTCGTTGCCAGGGTTGCCTCGTCGTCCATCGCCCGCTGTCATCATGCATGTCTTCGTCCCCACCCGCGTCACTCGTTCTGTCGAATGCTCGGGCGGAGACGGCTCACGAAAAGCCGGACGGAGGCGCGGCTTACTCGCTGGGGAGTTGCCCTCGAGCCCAGGCCCAGGCTGCGTCGTTCGTCGCCGTGACGAACCTCGGACACGGAAGACGTTGCAGGTGCAACACGGCTCGGATTGCTCCGCGAATCATCGGGCTGTTCGCGACGAATGCGGTGCCGCGGCAGTAGGTTGCGATGGCCTCCTCGTAGCGAGCCATGGCGGATGCCTGCTTGCGAACGAAGCGCGCGCTGGGCGTTTGGGCTCGCACGAGGTCGATGAGCCCAACGTATGGCTCGTGTCGACGCGGTGGAACCATTGCGAACTCGATGAACTCGTCCTCCTCGGACTCCGTCAGACGGTCGATCATGCGAAGCGTCACGACCGGCCACATCGAGTCATCGTACTCAACGGGCATGGAAGCTTGCCCCGCGTGCAGCCGGCGTCAACATCACGGGACCCTTGTACTGTCGCGCGGGTGGCCGCGCACCTGCGGATGGCGAGGGGATTCACATCATGGCCGGACGTCGAGAAAACCGTGAGCCGTTTTCCTGGGTAGCTCCGACTAGGACGAGGGGCCCCGCGTCATCGCTCTGCGAGAAGCGTCAACGCGTGTCGCAGCCGCGTGAGGCCCGAAGCGAACGCAGCGCAGAAGATGAACTCGTAGAGGGCTTCTTCGGACCAACCGGCGTGTCGGCCATTCTCGATGTGGGCGTCGGTCATGCCGTGCGCGTCGTTGGCGAGCGTGTCCGCGATTGCGCTCAGCTCGGGAGGCAGCACCGCACCGCCGGCGGTGGGGTCTCCCGAGCGCCGTGCGACTGCGTCTGCGACCGCCGCGCGCAGCTCTTTGGGTGAATCGCCGGGCCCGCTGCGAATCGCGTCGCGCTGAAGCTGCAGGCGTTCCGGGACCTGACCGTCGAGGCGCGTCCACGCCCGGGGCTTGCCGCGACCCGTGGCACCTCCAGCCGTGTTCAGCGCGCGACCGATCGCGTCGGCTTGGGCGGGCGTCACATCCGCTCCAAACGCGTCCACCATACGGTTCATCACGGAAAACAGCGCAACCATCATCGACGCGTGCTCGAGGCCGGCCGGGCTGGCGCCGGCGCCCAGAGCTTCGTCGACCGTCCCGAGGTCCACCTCGTTCGGGCTGCGGGCGAGGGCCTCGAGAAACGCCATCGTTGCGAGCGTACGTGCGGGCAGTTCCGCGGTTGGCCACGTTTCCGAGAGGGCGGTGGTGACGGTCTCCGAATCAATGTGCTTCGACGCGACCGCGCCGTGCGAGAGAGCTCAGAACTTGCAGCCGTTGCGGGCGGAGACGAAGGCTCCGAGTAGCTCGAGCTCTGGGCGAGACCACGTGTCGTGCCCTTTCCAGATCCGACGCTTCCAGCCGGAAAACGGCGTGCGGTCCAGCTTGGTCTTGGCGTCGAAGACGTGAATGGCTGCCGGATAGAACCCGCCGAACATGGCTTCTACGGCCGCACGCTTCGCGCGACTGGCGAGACCGGTCGGGTTGAGGATGGAGAGTCGTGGTTCGGTGAGCACGATTCAGACGGCGGTGGGTTGAGGGGCGGCCATCGTCAGGAGGACGGCGAGCTTTCGGTAGGCACGGTGGGCTCGAACCCGGAGGGTCCCTGCAGCCACGCCGAGGTCCTTCGCGATCGAGTGCATGGTCTGTCCTTCGAGCTTGTGGCGTCGCACGATCTCGGCCGAGTCGCGGGGGAGTGCCTCCACTGCGTCGCGGACGTGCTGTCGGAGCACGTCGAGTTGCTCGTCATCGCTGAGCAGCTGCTCGGGCGTGATCGGAGAGAGGGGCACGCCGAAACCCGCGGTGTCGTGAAAGCGGCTGAGCGTTTCGACCCGGGCGCGCCGTCGGTACTCGCCCCGGAGGTGGTCCAGCGTGGTCCGGTACGCTGTGGTCATGAACCATTGGTCGACGGATGTCGGGTGGCTCGCGCGCTCATCCTTGTATCGGTCGCGCGAGGCATGAACCCGCATCAGCGTCTGCTGGAAGAGGTCGTCCACGAGGTCGGGATCGTGCACCCGACGCCGCAGGAACCGCCGGATCTTCGGCTCGACGCGGTGGACGAGCGTGTCGAACGCACGCCGGTCGCCATCGACGTAGCGCAGCATCAGCTCATGAGACGAGAGCCGCTCGTCGCTCATTGGTCGCCTCCGAAGTACTGCATCGAAACGGAGACGCTTCTGTCTTCGGCGACGGTGAACTTGGCCGTCGACCAGCTGGGGCGCCCTTTCTTCACGTTGGAGGCGCCGATGCCCTCCTTCGGAAAGCCCACGAAGTTCTTGTCCATCTTTCCATTGCCGTTCTCGTCGTGAATGACGACGAGGGCGTACGTGCCCGGGTCGACGCTGTCGAACTTCAGGGAGATGCTGGTCCCGTTCAGCGACCGCCGACGAGCGCGATGTGCAGCTTGATTGAACTTCTTCGGAAACGTGTCCTCCGATGCGTGAAGGAAGGCCATCACGCCACCGTCGGTGTTGCGCAGTCCCCGAATCTTCGCCGTGACGACGTGGCCATCATGGGCGTCCTTGCTGGACGCTGGTGCGGCGCCGAGGTTGGCCGCGGCTGCACCAGCCGCCATGGACTGGTCGGCGGAAGCCGAGGACTCGCAGCTTGCCGAGGCGGCGAAAAGAAGTGGTACGACGAGAGTGTTCTTGGTCTTCATGATCAACGTCCTGTGGGTTGGGTGACGTCGGCGGGCACGGTGGCCCCCCGACCGCGCTTGAACAGCGCACGGATGTCCTCGGCGATCGCGAACAGCGAGGGCACGAGGAAGAGGGTGATGCTGGTGGCGAAGATGAGGCCCCATCCAAGCGCCAACGACATGGGGCTGAGCACGGCGTCGTAGCCTCCAAGCCCGTACGCCGTCGGCATGACGCCGCCCACGGTCGTGAGCGTGGTGACGAGGATTGGACGCATCCGCTCGACGACGGCCGAGATGATGGCGCTGCGCTGCGAGGCCGGGTCGGGCTGGGCTTCGGCCTGCTTCTGCTTGGCCGCGTCCAGCATGACGATCGACGCGTTCACGACGACGCCCGCCAGCCCGATGATCCCGAGCACGGCGAACATCGAGAACGACTTGCCGTGCAGGTAGAAGGTCGTGACGACGCCAGCCACCCCGAACGGGATGACGCTGACCACGAAGAACGCGTCGACGAAGCTGTTGAGCATGACGGCGACGACCACCACCATTCCGAACACCGCGAGCGCGCCCGCCTGTCCCATGTCTTTTTGGGTTTTTGCGGTTTCGGTCGCTTCGCCGCCCTGGTAGGCGTCTACGGCCGGATTGGCGAGCGCGGGGAGCAGCTCGGCGTCGACGCGCTTGGCCATCTTCGAGGCGTCGAGCGACGCGCCCGGTGCGATGTTGGCGGTCACGGTGGCCGCGCGGACCCCGTCGCGGTGGTAGATCCGGGAGACCGCGGCGACCTCCACGGGGGAGACGACGTCGCGCAGGCTGACGAGCGTGCCGTTGCGGGCGCGAATCGGGGTGTCCAGGAGCGCGTCCAGGTCGACGCGCGCCGTGGGGTCGAACATCACCCGGAAGCGGGTGGTGTCTTCGAGGGTGCGGTGCTCGCTGACCGTCAGCCCGTGAAATGCGGCCTTGAGGGTGAGCGACACGACCGAGGCGTCCAGGCCACGCATCGCGAGCTTCTCGGGGTCGGGCGAGAGCTCGATTTGGCGGATGCCGGGCCGCTCGTCGATCTCCACGTCGACGATGCCCTCGATGTCGGCGAGCCAGGCTCGCGCTTGTTCGGCGGTCGAGCGTCGCAGCTCGTCGTCGTTGCTGGCGATGTGCAGCGTGACCGCGCCCCCCACCGGAGGACCCACTCGCTTGGTCTCGAACACCAGCTCGGCGTCGTCGGGCACGTGCAGGCTGTCGGAGAGAATCACCGCCCATTCGCCAGCGTTGTATTGGCGACCTTGAGGCTCGAGCAGCGCGCTGATGACCGCTTCGTTCTCGGCGGAGCCGGTCGTTTTGTCGACGGCCGCGCCAGACTGATGACCGACTCGCGCAGTCACGGCCATGAGGTCGTCGCCCATGATTTGCGGAAGCTGCCGCTCCAGGCTCGTGGCCACCGCTTCGGTCTGCTCGATGGGCGTACCCAACGGCATGTTGACCTTGATGTAGAGCGCCTCGGCGTCGTCCTGCGGGAACAGGTCGAAGCCCATGCGGGGGCCGAGCACGGCCATGACGAAGGCGAACAGGGCAATGAAGCCACCGAGGACGAGGTACCGCCCCTTGAGCGCGACCCGCAGGGCCCGCTCGTAGAGCTTCTCCAGCGCGATCACGAACTTGCGCTTGGGCGTGGCCTGCTTCTTCCGCGCCCGTGCTTCAGGCGCCTCGTGCATGTGGGCGGGCAGGATGAGGAACGACTCGATCAACGACAGCGCGAGCGCCAGCATCACGACCACGGGCAGTGCCCAGGCGACTTTTCCTGGCATGCCGCCGATGGCGAGCATGGGTGTGAACGCGAGCGAGGTGGTGATTGCCGAGGCGATCACCGGCTTGGCCACGGACATGACGCCGTCGACTTCGGGCGTGTCGCTCGTGCCCTCGTTCTGCTTGGCGACGATGCGCTCGGCCACGACGACGGCGTCATCGACCAGAAGGCCCAGCACCATCACCAGTCCGCCCAGCGCGATGAGGTTCAGCGTGATGCCGACCATCGGCATCAGCACGATCACGCCCAGCAGCACGACCGGCACGCCCACGCCGACCCAGAGCGCGGCCTTGCGGGTGAGAAAGATGCCGAGCACGAGCACGACGAGCACGATGCCGACGACACCGTTGCTCGCCATCACGCCCAGGCGGTTGCGCACGATGAAGGACTGGTCGCCGACGAAGGTGGCCTCGACGCCGTCGGGAAGCTCGACCTCATCGGCGGCGGCTTTGATCGCGTCGACGGCCGCGATGATGTCGGCGTCGGTCTTCTTGCGGACGACCACCGACACGCCCGGCTTGCCGTTCGTGTGCACGCGCAGGCCGCTGTCTTCGGTGGTGAGATGCACGCGCGCGACGTCCCCCACGGTGAGCACGCCGCCGTCTGGGTTGACCTGCAGCGGCGTGGCGGCCACCTCGGCCGGCGTCGCGAAGCGGGCGTTCATCACGACCTGCTTGCGGTCCGCGTCGGACTCGAGGATGCCGCCCGTGCCGGAGACGTTGCGGCGGTCGACGGCAGCGATGATGTCGTTGAGATCGACGCCGTGGGTTCGGGCGGCCGCCGGATCGAGCAGGATCTGCATCTCCGGGTCCTCCACCCCCACCTGCGATACGCTCGCGATGCCGTCGACTCGCTCGATGCGTCGCTCGAGCCGTTCGGCGGCCACTTCGACGGCGTCCGACGGGCCTTCGAGCGCGATCTCCAGGACGGGCATCTTGGCTGGCTCGACCCGCGTGACCGTGGGCGTGTCCTCCATGTCGTCGGGGAAGTCGCGCACCCCGTCGATGGCCTGCCGTAGGTCGGACTGCACCTCGCGGACCTGCTGCGGAGACCAGTCGTCGTAAATCTCGACGGTGGTCACCGAGACGTTATCGGTGACCACCGAGTGGAACTCGTCGACGCCGTCGACGTCTTCGATCGCGTCCTCGAGCGGAATGGTGACCTTGGTCTCCACGTCCGCGGCCGAGGCTCCGGGCAGGGTCGCGGTGACGATCAGCTGGTTGAGCGTGATGGCGGGAAAGCCCTCACGCTGGGAGGACATGGCCTTGGTGAGGCCGACCACCACGACCACGGCCACCATGACGTGGACGAGGAAGTGTCGCTTGATGAAGAAGTCGACGAGCGCGCGCATGACTCAGGCTCCGACCTCGTCGAGTTCCACGGCTGCGCCCTCGGCCAGCGCGAAGTGACCGTCGGTGACCACGGTGTCGCCGTCGGACAGGCCGGTCAGGACGATGGTGTGGGTGGCGTCATGGCGACCGAGCGTCACCGCCTTCCGCGTGGCCGTACCGCGGTGTTCCGCGCCGCGCTCGACCACCCAGACCGCAAATCCTGCACCGTGCCGAACGACGCTGGTGCGAGGGATGACCAGCTCGGGTTCGTCGGTGGCGGTGGCGAGGTCGAGCTGGCCGACCATGCCCTCGCGAAGCGGCGCGCCCTCGGGCTGCTCCAGCCAGAACTCGGCCGTGTACGTGCCCGAGACGGGGTCGATCAGCGGGTCGATGTCGTGCAGCGTGGCGTCGACCTCGGTCCCGCCGAGGGCTGCGAACGTCACGCGCACGGTGTCGCGGTCTGCCGCTTCGAGCGCGTCGGCTTCGACGGCGGTCAGCCCCACGCGCAGTCGAAGGCGGGAGAGGTCGGCGACGGTTGCCAGCGGGGTGCCCGGCGCGACGTAGTCACCCACCTCGGCATGCAGTCGGACCACGGTCGCGTCGAAGGGGGCACGAACGCGGGCGTCGGCAATGGACTTGGCCGCTTGTCGACGCGTGATCTCGGCCTGTTCCATGCGCTTGCGCGCCGAGTCCCGCGAGGCGGCGAGCTGGTCGAAGCTGCTGCGCGAAATGTCTTGGCCGCTGAGCAGGCTCTTGCCCCGCTCGAGCTCCCGCTCGGCGAGGTCGAGGTCGATGGCCGACGCTGCCTCGCTCGCTTTGGCCTGGCGCAGCGAGAGCTGGCTGTTGCGGGTGTCGATCTTGAAGAGGCCGCCTTTGGCCTGAACCGAAGCGCCGCGCTCCACCGCGCGCTGGGTGACGCGGCCGGCAACTTCGGCAGCCACGGTGGCGCTCTTGAAGGCATGCAGCGTCCCGCTCGCGCTCGCGTCGATGGTGAGGGACCGTTGCTCCGCATCGGCTACCTGAACCCGGATTGCCGGCAGTTCAGCGCGAACCTCGTCTCGGGTGGGAGGTTCGGGGCTCTGCGCCTGGGCCGTGCACCCCACGACCAGCGCCCCAAGGGCTGAGAAGACCCAGGGCGCCGCTGCGCCCTTCAGCGTGTTTCGACTGGAACGTGCCACGGCTGAGGCATTGAGCAAGCCGCGTGCCAGCCCAATCGGCGTGGGGTCCGGGGGCGTTGGCCGTCGTGTTCGGATACGCGACGCCGGATCTCCGAACGCGTCGGTGTTCGGGCGTCCGGCGATCCGGCGGCGGCCGGACGCCGCGGCGTCCGCAGTCATTGCGCATCTGCACCTGGCATCGCGCTTGCTCAGGACCGGGGACATGCACGCGCTTCTGCTGTCTCTGGCTCTGGCTGCCCCCGCTCTTCCTTCGGCCACCGCGGCGTCGATCCTCGCGCAGCAGGCCGAGGGAGCGGTCGTACAGACGATGAGCTTGGACGAGGCGTTCGCAGCCATGGAAGCGAACAACCCCGACCTCCAGACGATGGCGGCCGCAATCGACGATGCCGACGCTGCGGCGCAGGCTTCGCTGGCTGCGGTGAAGCCCATGGTCACGGTCTCGGCCACCTATACGCTGAACAACGAGGAGGCGCTGCTCGACATGGGGGAGGCGTTCGCTGGAATCGGTCAGGCGCTCGAGCAGGCGACGGGGCAGCCGGCGGACCTTGGCGATACCGGTGGCGCCACCACGATCCAGCCGCTGCAGTCCCTCACCGCGAGCGCGCAGGTTCAGGTTCCCCTGTTCGCCGCCAATGCGTATGCGGACATCAAGGCGGCCCGGGTCTCCGTCGATTCGTCCAAGGCCAATCGGGAGTCGCTCGAGATTCAGCTGCGAGGTGCGCTGAGGAACGCCGCATGGTTGGCGGGTGCAGCGGCGTCGTTCGTAAACGTCTCCGAGCAGGCGGTCGGGAACGCGGCCGCGCACGCCGAGCGAACCGAGCGCCTGGTCGAGGCGGGCCGGGCGACGCGGCTGAGTCTCAACCAGGCCAAGCTTCAGGTTCTCCAGCGAAAGAACGACCTGCTCAGCGCGAAGGCAGAGCTTGCGAAGGCACAGCTGGCCATGGGCGTGCTCATCGGCGTCGACGGCCCGGTCGCGATCACGTTGCCGGATGTCGCCCCGGCCGTCTCGATTCCTCCCGCAGAAGACGCCGTCGCCCAGGGCCTGCGCGATCGGCCCGAGATCGCAGCCAAGCGTTCGGACGAGAAGGCGGCTCGACTGCGCGTGCGTTCGGCTCGCATGGCGTACCTGCCGACCTTGATGGGAACGTTCGGCGGAAACGCGAGCACAGCGGACTACGTCACGGGCCTGAACTACGCGTGGCAGGCCGGGCTGACCCTGTCGTGGAACGCTTACGTCGGCGGCTCACGGCGGGCGTCGAAGAAGCGGGCCGAGGCGGGGCTGCGCATGGCTCGGGCAGAGCGCCATCGACAGGAGCTGACGGTTCGCCAAGAAGTTCTGGATGCACGGCGCGAGCTCGAGCTTGCGCGGGCGAAGTATCGGCTTGCGGTCGAGGAGGTCGCGGTTGCCCGGGACGCGGCCGCCTCGGCGGAGCGGACGTTTGCCGAAGGGCAGTCGAGCTCGCTCGACGTGCTCGACGCGCTCGACAATGCGTTTTCCGCCGAGCTGCGGCGTGAGCAGGCCAAGGCGCAGGCCGCAGCCGCGGCGGTCCAGCTCGATACGGCCCGAGGCCTGCGATGAACTCCGTCTGGCAGCTCGCGGACTTGTGGGGCGGGTTCGAGCTGCGCGCGATCGGAGACGCCGTCTCCGGCCGGCGGACGCCTGATAGACTCTGCGCACACGGCGTGGGTTCGGGGTTTGAGGAGTTCGAGCGGCGGGGCCTCGAAGGGGCGTTCAAGGCCGCGGTCATCGGCCGGCTCGCGCTGCTTGCTGGGATTACCGCGATCACGCTGTGGCTCGCGTTCGCGGACCCGGCTGTGTGGCGCCGCGTCGTCCTCGGGCTGCTCCTGCTGCTGATCATCGTGGGCGATGTCCAGGCGCGCCGTCGATTCGTTCGGTACGGGGTCGAGCTCAACCTCGTGCGCAAGAACATGGCGGTGATGGCGATCTCGCAGGTGATGCTGCTGTCGGCCACCGGAGGGCTGGCGAGTCCCCTGCTCCCGATCTTGTTGCCTTCTGCGTTCTTGTCGGGGCTGCTCGCCGACCAATGGGGGCTGCGGAGGGTCGTGTTCGGTCTACAGATCCCGGCGATTGCGATGTTCGCCGTGATTCATTCTTTGGAGTCCGTTCCGTCGTTCGTCCCGGTTCCTTTCCGCGGCGAGGGTGCTCCGAGCCTCACCCGGCTGCTGTTCGCCGCTGCCGCGATGATGCTCCTCGTGTCGGTGTTCGGCAGCTTCGGCCACCGCCTCCGTCGCGAGGCGCGACGAAACCTCGAGCAGCTTCAATCTGCGCAAGAGGCTGCGCTCGCCGTCCACCGCCAGCGGGCCGACGACTTGACGATGATGTCCGGGGAAATCGCCCACGAGCTGAAGAACCCGCTCGCCTCGGTCAAGGGCCTCACGCAGCTGCTCGCCCGGGGCTGCAGCCCCGACGACACGAAGGCGTCCGAGCGGCTCGGCGTGCTGCAGCGCGAGGTGGTGCGCATGCAGTCGATCCTCGACGAGTTTCTCAACTTCTCCCGTCCACTCACGCCGCTGACGCGCACCGCGGTCGATGTGCAGGCCGTTTGCGCCGACGTCGTGTCCCTTCACGAGGCGATGTCGGCATCGCTCGCGCTCACGCTGCACGTCGACGTCGAGCCCGACCTCGTTGCTCAAGGAGACGCGCGCAAGATCGGTCAGGTGCTGATCAATCTGCTGCAGAACGCGCTGGAGGTCTCGCCCCCGGAGAGCGAAGTCTGGCTGCGAGCCGTCGCACAAAGCGATGGCGTGCTGATCGAAGTTCGCGACGCGGGTCCCGGCCTGTCCCTCGACGTTGAGGCGACCTTGTTCGAGCCGGGGGTGACCACCAAGGCCGACGGCAACGGACTCGGACTGACCGTCGCCCGCGCGATCGCGGAGCAACACGGCGGCACGCTGACGCTTGCCAACCACCCCGAAGGCGGCTGCATCGCGCGGCTGTTCATCCCGAACGAGACGGAGGGCGCATGAAGCCTCGCGTTCTGATCGTCGACGACGACGAGGGCGTCCGATACACGATCGCGGGCATTCTCGAAGACCACGACGTCGACGTAACCCAGGCCTCCGGCGGCGAAGAGGCACTCGCGATTCTCGACGGCGACCCGGCCGACATGCCTGGCTTGGTCATCACGGACCTGCGCATGCCGGGCATGAGTGGCCTGGAACTCATCGACGCGATCGCGGCTCGTCCCGACCCGCCGAAAGTCGTGCTCATCACGGCGCACGGCAGCGAGCGCATGGCCGTGGATGCGGTCAAGCGCGGCGCGTACGACTACTTTCGCAAGCCGTTCGAGATGGACGAGCTCCTGGCGGTGGTCGACCGGGCGCTCGAGTCCGTGCGGCTGCGGGCCGAGAACGAGCGGCTGCAGGGCGAGGTCGCCTTGGGACGGACCATGGTGTTTGCGTCCGCGCCGATGCGCCGCCTTGCGGTGCTGGTCCGACGCGTCGCCCCCCGCGACGTCACCGTGCTGATTCGCGGCGAGTCCGGCACTGGAAAAGAGAAGCTGGCGGAGGCCATCGTCGAAGCCTCGAAGCGCGCCCACGGTCCGTTCGTGCGGTTCAACTGTGCCGCGCTCAGCCCCGAGCTGGCCGACGCGGAGCTGTTCGGCCACGCCAAGGGGGCCTACACCGGGGCGCACCGAGCTCGTGCAGGCTTGTTCCGCGAAGCCGATGGCGGCACGATCTTTTTGGACGAGGTCGGCGAGCTCGCCCCCAAAGCACAGGCCAAGCTGCTGCGCGTCCTGCAGGAGCGGGAGGTTCGGCCGGTGGGGGACGACCGTCCCATCTCGGTCGACGTTCGGGTCTTGGCGGCGACGCACCGCGACCTCGAGGCCGAGGTTGCCGCGGGCCGATTCCGCGAAGACCTCTACTATCGGCTCAAGGTCGTCACCCTGGGAATTCCTCCCCTGCGAGAGCGTCCCGACGACATCCCTCCGCTGGCGGCGCTGTTCCTGCGGACCTGTGCCGAGCGCATGGGGTTGGACCCGGTCCGCCCTTCGACTGAGCTCCTCGCGGCGCTGCAGGCCAAGCCGTGGCCCGGCAACGTGCGCGAGCTGTCCAACGAGATCGAGAGTCTGGTTGCGCTTTCCGACCATGGCGAGGTCGACGTGGCCATGCTCGAGGGCGGCCCGGTCGCCACGCCGCAGCCCGCTCCGTCAAAGGGCACGCTCAAGGAGCGGCTCGACGCCTTCGAGAAACGTCTCCTCGAAGACGCGCTCGCCGCTGCCGAAGGGAACCGTACCGAGGCCGCGAAGGCGCTGGGCATCGGTCGGGCGACCCTGCATGACAAGCTCCGCAAGCATGGCTTGGCGTAGCTGCGTCGTTGTCGCGGGTACGGACTACACGGGCCGAAGACAGATGTCCGGGCTGCCGTCGTCGCAGCAGAAACTGTCGTCGACGACGCAGCTGACGCAGATCCCACATCCGGGGAACGGTCCATCACACTCTTCGCCGAGTTCGAGGATTCCGTTCCCGCACTCGGAGCACCCGTTGGTGACCAGCTGGCAGCTGTTGCTGCAGCTGAGGAACCCACCGTCGAAGCCCTGCGATGCGCAGGTCTGACCTCCCAGGTTTCCGCCATCGCATTCTTCGCCGGGGTTGATGGCTCCGTCGCCGCACTCGTAGCAGGATCCAGCGTTGAGCGTGCAGCTGCCGGTGCAGCTGAGAAGCCCACCGTCGAACCCCTGCGAGGTGCAGGTCTGCCCACCGAGGTTCCCGCCATCGCACTCCTCGCCTGGGTTGATGGCTCCGTCCCCACACTCGTAGCAGGACCCGGTGTTGAGCGTGCAGCTGTTGCTGCAGCTCAGGGAGCCTCCGTCGAAGCCCTGCGACGCGCAGGTCTGACCTCCGAGGTTTCCGCCGTCACATTCTTCGCCGGGGTTGATCGTGCCGTCGCCACACGCGTAGCACCCCGACGTTGCGAGAGTGCAACGGTCGCTACAGGACAGGGTGCCGCCCCCGAAGCCGAGAGACGCGCAGGTTTGCCCGCCAAGGTCAGCGCCGTCACAGTCCTCGCCCGGGTTTACGTTGCCATCCCCGCATCCGTAGCAACGGCTCGTGTCGAACGTGCAATCGGCTGTGCAACCGAGTGCACCCCCACCGAAGCCCAGCGACGTACATGCTTGTTCGTCGAGCGCAGCGCCGTCGCAGGCCTCGTCGGGCTCGATTTCGCCGTTCCCGCAGGTCGTCCCGGTTTCCGAGTCGGGCATTCCCGTGGAATCAGGTCCACTGCTGGTCGTCGTGGAGTCGGGTTCGCCACTGGGGTCGGGTTCGTCGGTCGTCGATGGCTGTTCGCCAGCTGTCGACGTGGTGACGTCGACCGAAGTCGAGTTCGAAGAGGTCGCCGGTGCGTCCGGATCTCCGCTGGTCGGAGACGCGCCCGGTTCGGAAGTTCCCGGCGCACCCGTGCTGGTGCCTTCGACGGAGATCGAGGGCACGGGGGTCTCAGGGCTGAAGCAACCAGCGCTCCAGAGTACGCAGGGTAGCCAGACGATCGCCGCCGAGACTCGCATGCGGCCCCTTACCACACAGCGCTGCTAGAACACCCCAAGAGTGGGGTCACTGTAATGTTCGTATTCGCCGAGGGACCGTGCGCATTGCGCTCCCTGGCGGGTGCCGCGTGGCCGGTGTGCGTTACGGCGCTGCGTCCGGACGGTGGCCGAGTGGCCGGCATGTCGTAGTGACGACTTTCGCGCGCCCTCGGAAAGGTCGCCAACTGGGACCGATGTACCCGTCGCGTGATGACGATGGCGGATTCAACAGAGTTCCCCATGGTCGATCGCGAGAGGCGCGATCGCCGACCCCCCGGCTTCAGGGGTACCGTGATGCGGGGCGATTTGAACGGAGGGCCGGCTGGGAACGTCCGCGGACGGGGGTCCAGTGGGCTCTGTCGAGACCAGCAGCGCAGGATACGGACGCAGCGGTCACTCGCGCGGTGCTCCAAGGCTCCGAGGCCCGAGCCGGTGGCGATCGTGGGGGCCATCGAGGTCTAGTGCTGGACCGTCGGGGATGATCCGCGACGGGTTGAGTCGCTCGCTGCGACCCATGTAGCCGAGCTTGTAGAACAGCACGTTGCACGTCTCCGCAAATCCGGGCGTCTGATACAGGTCGCGCAGGTAGGGCCCCAAGTTTGCGTAGTCCGCGATCCGACGCTGGTTGCATTTGAAGTGCCCGAAGTAGACCGAGTCGAACCGGATGAGTGTGGGGAAGAGGCGAATGTCGGCTTCGGTCAGGTGCGGGCCGCAAAGGTAGCGATGCTCGGAAAGTAGGCGGTCCGCCCGGTCCAGTGCCGCGAACACATCACCGACCGCCTCGGTATACGCTGCTTGCGTTCCAGCAAACCCGGCCCGATAGACCCCGTTGTTGATGTCCTTGTAGACCCACGCGCTGGTGTCCTCGATGCGCTCGCGCAACGCATTGGGGACCAAGTCGACGGGGTTCGTTGCCAGGGCACCGAACTCGGTCTCCATCATGCGAAGAATGTCCGCGGACTCGTTGCTGACCAGCTCGTTCCGCGCGCGGTCCCACAGCAGCGGTACCGTTGCGCGGCCGCTGTAGCTCGCGTTGCCGGCTCGATACACCTCGTGCAGTGAGAGGCCGGTCGCGGGCTCCGCGGGCTGAAAGCCCGAGGTCTCGTCCCAGCGCTCCCAAACCTGCGGTCGATTGGGCTGCAGGTCGTCGATGCCGTCGCGAAACCACCAGCCGTCATCGTTGCGATGCCAGTGCGCCATCGAGTGCGTGATGGCGTCTTGAAGCCCGAGCACGTTGAGGGCGATGAGGGTGCGTTGCGACCACGTGCAGTTCCACGCCAGCCACAGGTGGTAGCGATCCGCTTCGGGGGCGTACGGCGTCGAGCCGTCGGTGCGAACCCACGATCGGCAGACGCTGGGCTCTCGCTGAAACCGGCCGCCGCCAGCCTTGATTGCCTCGTCCGATACCCACGCCCCGTCGACCATGCGGCCCATGCCGCAAGGCTAACAGCTGAGGCGTTGAAGCCTTCGAGGCGGTGTGTTCCGCGAGCTGCAACGCTTTACAGCGCTTCGCCGCGTCGAGCCAGCAGCCATGAGCCCACGGCGGCGAGCAGAACGGCGAGCCCGCTGCTCACAACGCTCGCGCCGATCCAGTAGCAGCCCATCCCCAGCACGCCGAACAGCAGCACGGTCGAGCGCTGGGCGACGCTGCGCCGCCGCGTGACCAGCAGGAACAAACCCGTGAGCACGACGGTGGCGACGGCAAGACCGTAGGCGATCCGCTCGACGCCGAGCCAATCGCCGACCATCTCCCAGCTCGGGTCGGCAAGCTCGAGCCCGAGAGACGCATCGGCTTCCCACAGCGCGACCTCGAGCAAGAACGTGATCGGGAGCCAAAGGCTTGCGGAGGTTCGGTCGCTGGCCATCGCGAAACGTTTCGCCTGCCATGGTGCATCGCATCTGCGCGAAACGACATCCCGAAGTCCGGCAAGTTCAGGGGCCGGGCTACACCACAGGCTGCTGGGGGCCGCTGCATAGGGCGTCGCTCGACCATCCGGAACTCCGGACGACGGAGCAAGAGAGGCGAACGGGCGGTCAAGGACGCATCTGCGCCGCAGACGTAGACCGTGGGCATGTTCCGCTCACGTTTGCTAAAGGCCGCCACGGCTCGACCACCACGCCGCCGACCCCGTCTGAGAGGCCGCGCTCGTCCCGGGCGGACGTAGCCGCTTCGTTGTCGTCCGAACGAAGCGTCGAGACGTTTCGTCGGCTCCGCGCTCGGGAAGAACTCTAGACTTCGCCTTGCGTGTTAGCTTCGACACCAGAACCGGTGCGGGCTGTCCAGGGACCGCAGAGCGGCGAGAGTTCGACGAACACCGCGGGGCAGCAAGCCAGGAGGGCGAAATGACGTGCAAAACTCTATCGGAACTACTCGCAAGCGCGAAGAACGTGCGGAGGTCATGGGGCGCAGAAGACGACCTCGTCTGGTTCCGTGGTGTCCAGGGGGACTACCCGCTTCTTCCGTCATCGCTCCGTGCGACGACTCGGCGGCCCGACGCCGCCGAGTCGTCTGTCGCGAGCGATGAGGACTCCGAGGTTGAACGAGCGTTTCGATATTTCTCTTCACGCGCTACGCCGTTTGTAGATCCGGCCCCGAAGTCGACCGAATTCGACGAGTGGTACGCGATTGCGAGGCATCACGGGCTGCCAACACGGCTTCTCGACTGGTCGAGTTCACTACTCGTTGCGTTGCTCTTTGCTCTCGAGCGTACAGGGCGAGAAGTCGAACTTGAGCGCCTTCGGGATTCTGTCGAGCATCAAGAGGCTGCCGAGGCAGCGCAGGGGCAGCATCACACCGCGTACATTCACCTGCTTCGTCCTCGGAAGATGAATGAGATCTTGTGGGGCCGGCGCGAGGTAAAGCGCATGAACTCAGACGTCGCAAGACTCGGCGCGAGCCGCGAGCTGGGATGTCTCGATTCTGGTTCTACGGCGTTGGATGATTGGGCTAAGGAAGGGTCCGAGACTTCGCGATGGTGGCTAGAGAACAAAACGAAGGTGATGCCGCGCGAGTCGCCGCCTCTTGCTGTTGGGCCGGCTCTTCGTTCGGCACGAATCGCCGCTCAACGCGGTTTCTTCACCATCCACTACGGCTGCACGCTGCCAATCTGCCAGTTCTCGGAGCGCTTGGGTCTCGATACCTCAGATGAGTTCCACCGTTCCATCGAGATCGATCGCAATGCGTTTCGAGCTGAACTTCGCGGATCGGGAGTCACAGCGTACGACCTCTACCCAGGACTGGACAGCCTCTCCAAGGCGACCGCTGAGTTGTATCGGCTTTAGCCGGCGCGTGTCGGTCGGGTGTGATCTGCGTTCGTCGTTGCGCGGTTGGTCGTAACGTCGGCGTGTGGGCGCCGAAGCAACGGACATGCGCGTGTCCGGGAGGACTTCGTGAGCGTGTCTCCCGCGGTGGCCGTCTTGCTCGGTGCCATCGCGGCGTCGGAACCGTCGGAAGACGTCATCGACGCGATTCGCACGGCGGCCGAGTTCGAGCGAAGGCAGCGCAGCCTGGCGGGTGGGCTCGGGGTTGCAGCCGGTGGGGCGCAGCTGACAGCCGGCATTCTTCTGGCGACGAAGCACGCAGACTCGGGCAGCGCCGTGAGTCGGGCGACGCGCATTCATGTGGTCGGTGGCAGTGCGGTGATGCTGGTGGGACTGGCAACCCTTCTGGTGCCGGGTCCCCTGTCGAAGCTCGAGCGTGGGGCGTCGTTTCAGCGGCTCGCCGATGCGCCGGGTTCGTGGGCAGCACGTTCGTCGTTCGAGCGGACGTGGAAGTCGGCCGCCCGTCGGGCGAAGATCGGCCGGCTCGTTGCGGGCAGCGTCGCGATCGCGGGGTCGACCGGCCTGGGCACCTTCGCGGTCGTGCAGCTCTCGTCGGCGGGCCGCGACACAGACGATGCGCTCGTCGATGCGGCGATGTTGGTCACAGCCGCGGGCGTGCTCGGGACGGGCATCACGTCGCTACTCCTGCGAACCGAGCTGGAGCGCGCCTACGACCGGCACCGTGAGCGCCGTCAGCTGTCGTTGGGCGTGGGCCCTGGAAGCGTGTCCATCACGGGCCGTTTCTGAGGCCCGTTTCGCCACAAAGTTGGAGGCCGGTACGCCCGGTCGGGACAATGGGCGAAGTGGCCGGATTCTTCCGCAGCGTCCTCGCGATCGCCCTGTTGCTGGGTTCGGTGTGGTGTTCGTTCAACATCCCGCTGGGTGAACGCACGTTCGCCGAACACATGGACCGCATCGGCCAGACGCCCGAGGCCAAGGAGCTGATCGAGGGTTCGCGACAGACGGTGACGCCGATGTTGGAGGAGGCCACGCATCGCGTGCTCGGCGAATACGTCGAGGCGCCCACGTCGCTGGCCCAAGACCCGATGACGCCGGCTCGGACGGCGGGAGACGCGACGGTGCCCGAAACGGCCGGTACGCCGCGTCCTCGGGGCCGCTTACCCCGTGCACAGGCGATTCAGGCCGGCGCCGTCGTCGGTCCATGACCGCTCGCGGTTGACGCTGGCCGTCGCCGACGAGACAATTTCGAATCTTGAACGGCGGAGTCTGGGCGATGCTCGCGGCGCTGCACGGACTGGCGCCCGCTGACCCGGACGCTCCGTCCGAGCCCCCGGCGATCGAGGGATCCGCCGAGGTCGAAGAGTCCGCGCCTGACGCCCCGGTTCCTCGCGCCCGTCTGCGTGGGCGTGTGCTCGTCTTCGGTGACCGTGACCCCGCCGGGGGAGCGCGCCTGCTGCCGACCGATGGCTCCACGCCGATCGACACCGACACGGCGGGCGAGTTCTCGGCCGACCTGCCTCCGGGCAGCTATCGCTTCATCATCCGCGCTCCGGGATTCACCGATCTCGAAGTCGACGTCGCCCTGACCGACGGCCAGGACCTCGAGATGTAGTTCTTCTTGGAGCCCAACCTCGACGGCAACCGCTACCGAACGGTGGTCTAGCAGAACAAGGCGGTCGCGGTCTCGAACACGCGACT
>CAYSPB010000008.1:0-47887 GCA_964432695.1 uncultured Nannocystaceae bacterium | reverse complement strand
ACCTCGGCCGACTCACGATGAAAGGGAAGCGCCTTCGCGTGGTCGCCCATGCGGGTGTAGGTCTCGGCGACGTTCGCCGTGGCGGTCGCGATGTGGCGATGTGCGTGCGGCAGCATCTCGCGGCGAATGGCGAGAGCCTCCTCGAACATTGGCAGCGCAGCCGCGTGGTCGCCCGTGACCCCAAGGATGGTCGCCAGGTTGTTCAGAGCGGTTGCGACGAGTGGGTGCACCCGACCCAGCGACGCGCGCCGGACCTCGAGCGCGCGCTCGTAGATCGGCTTGGCTTCGTCGTGCCGACCGCGCTCGTTGAGGATCTTGCCCAGGGTATTCAGAGCCGACGCGAGGGAGCCCGGACGGTCGAGCGACTCGGCGAGCACTACGGCCTCACGTCCGCGCTCGATGGCCCTTGGACCGTCGTCGCGATGATGCGCGACCAATGCCTCGAGACGCGCGAGCCGGTACGCCCCATGCGGCGTCGAGTTCAGTGAGGCGGCGTGCCCGATCCACGTCTGCGCCGCATCGAGGTCCGCACCCCGACCCGCGCGCGCGTTCGCGAACGCCAGCTCCAGCGCCACCTGGGCGGCGAGCCGGGTTCGCCCCGCGGCTTGGGCATCGAAATAGAGCGCCTCGAAGAGTTCCTTGGCGCGCCCCCGTTGTCCAACCTCCGCCGTCGCATCGGCGTGAACGCGCCGCGCGTCGAGAATGACCGACTCGTGTCCAGAGCTGCGGGCCGCTTCCAGCACCGTCCGCGCGCAGGACTCGTACTCCTCGGCCCTGCCGGACTTCTCCACCACGATGCACCGATCGATGTCGTCGTAGACCCCGGCCACGACCGCCGCGACCGTGGGATCGTTGGGCATGGGCACCTGCGCCTCGTCGAGGCACGACTCCGGTGTCGGCAAAACGGCAGAAGCATCGAGCGCCCGGAACACGCCGTCGGCATCGACCTCGTCGAGCACGTCGACCACCGACTCCAAGCGCCCCAGCTGACGCGACAAGCAGCTCCACCGGGTGTCGTGAACACGCGGTGATACGTCGGTACGAGCTCGACAGGTCTGGGTTGCGACGTCGACCCACCCCTGCGACCAATCGTCGAGACGGCGCCGTCCGATGGCCCATGCGTCGGCCGCATAGCTGCGCTCCGTCGCAGAAAATGCTGCGGCGATTCGATGACGGGCGTCGTCGTTCCACACCGCGGCAGCCCGCGCCTGCGGGCCGTCGCACGGGTCGGCGGCGGCCTTGGGCATCACCGCAGCGGCTGCAACAACTCCCGCCGTGACGGTCACGCCGAGCGCCGCCCAGCGCAGCGTTGAGCGAGGCTGTAGCGCGTCCGAGAGCGCCTGCATGCTGGGCCAACGATCCTCGGGATTGGGCTCGAGGCCTCTCAGCAGGGCCCGAGCAAGCGGCCGCTGAGCACGGGTGGCGGGCGGCGGCAGCGGCTTGGCGCCGAGCATCTGCTCGGCCACGCGCTCGGCAGCGGTCTCCCCCTTGAAGGGTGAACGGCGCCAGATCGCTTCGTAGAGCGAGATGCAGAATGCGTATTGGTCGGTGGCCGGCGACATGCCGGCAAGCGCGAACTGCTCCGGCGCCATGTAACGCGGCGTGCCCCGAAGGCGGTCGAAGTCAGTGAGGTCGGCCGAGAGCAAGGACGCGCTCGGCTCGCCCGGCGCGGAGTTCTCGAGTGGCGACTCCCGCTCTTCATCGTGCAGGCGCGCCAGGCCGAAGTCCATGATGCATACGGCGTCTGCCAGCGAGAGCGCGCCGCTTCGGATCATGACGTTGGCGGGCTTGAAGTCGCAGTGCACCACGCCCGTCGCGTGCGCGGCCGAGAGTGCGTCGGCGATGGCGGTGAAGACTTCGAGGATTTCCGTGTCGGTTCGCGTCGCCGCCTCCAGCCACCCGCGCAGGGTGACCCCATCGACGAGCTCCATCGCGAGGAACGGCCGACCGCGGGTCAACCCGACGTCGTGTACGACGACGATGCCGGGGTGGTTCAACGCGGCCAGCGCCTGCGCTTCGCGGCGCAGCCAAACCTCGCCCTTGTCATCCTCACGGAAGAGGACCTTGATTGCGACAGGTCGGTCGAGCGCGGGGTCGCGTGCCGAGACGACGAACCCCATCCCGCCCGAGCCGAGCACGCCGTCGACGACGTAGCGTCCGACCTCGTCACCAGGAACGAGTCCGGACGCGTCCGCGAGGGCTCCTCCGCTGCTGTGTTCGGTGGCGTCGGAGCTGCTGCGCGCGGTCCGAACGTCACCCACGGCGAGAGTCTCGCCCGGTTGTGGTGGCCCTGTCGACCGGGAGGAAGCGGCCCGGAGGCTCAGCCGTCAGTCGAGCTCGGGCGGCAAGGCGCACGCCCCGGGTAGCACGTTGAGCGAGTCCCATACGCACAGGGCAGAAGCCGCCGCACATGCGTTTGCATCCGCGCCGTCTTCGACCACCTGGCACTCGGGAACGTCATCACACGGGCGGCACTGGTCCTGCAGCGAATCGGGCAGAACGTCACAGGTCGGGAGCTCGAACGACTCTTCCAGCGCGAGGCAGCTGGCGTACTCGCGGGTGCAACCGTCGCGATCGGCGGAGAGCAAGCAGTCGTCGAGTTCGGTGCGACATGATAGCGACAGACACGGGTCGCCCAGCGACAGCTCTGGAGCTTCGCAGGCGCCCGGAAGCAGACCGAACTCGTCCCACTCACACCGGGCCTGAGCGGCCTCGCACTCGAGTTGAA
Source organism: uncultured Nannocystaceae bacterium (assembly GCA_964432695.1). Lineage (GTDB taxonomy): Bacteria > Myxococcota_A > Polyangia > Nannocystales > Nannocystaceae > CAJXVA01. The sequence continues at coordinate 45,159 of CAYSPB010000008.1, read as the reverse complement.
GGGCCGTGTTGTCGGGGTCGCTCTCGAGGTCCCAGCATGGCTCGACCGTGTCGCAGGCAAAGCAAGCGTCACCGCTCTCGTCCGGCACGAGGTCACACAGGTCGGTCTCGAAGTCTTCTTCGGCTTCGAGGCAGCCGGCGAGCGCGCGGTTGCAGTTGGACACCGAGTCGTTCTGCAGGCAGTTCCCATACGTCTCGATGCAGGCGGGCGACTCGCAGGGATCGGCTGTCTCGGGAATCGAGCAGTCCGACGGCAGGCGCGACAGCGATTGGAGCTGGCAAACTGCGATCGACGCGAGGCAGGCGTTTACTTCCCCACCATCTTCGGGCGACTCGCATTGGGGCAGCGCGTCGCAAGCCTCACAGGTTTCGCGGTCGTCTCCGAAGACGCCAGAGCCGGGCTCGATGGTGCTGCAGTCGAGCAGACCCGAGGGATCCTCGACCGCGAGGCAGCGGGCAAAGTCGGCGGTGCAGTCTTCGGCGATGCCACCTTCGGCGCGACACACTTCGTAGCCCTCGGCGCAGCCGGTCTCTTCGCACACGCCGGCGCCGTCAGCGTCGTCAGCTTTGCCTCCACCGCTCCCGGCAGGTGCGACCGCGTCATTCCCGCCTGGCTCGCCACAGCCGACGACCGTGGCGGCGAGGAGACCGAAGGACAAAAACAGTTTGAATTTCGAACTCATGAGATCCTCCCCAAGGAAGCCAACCCGTTGATGACGCCCCCTCGATGTAGGGAGATTTATTACCCTTCACGACTCCAACCAGGATTTTCTGACACCCACGAGCACTTTATGCACCCCAGCTGATGGGGCGATTCCGAGCATGAAGCGCCCCTTCGGCAGACGAGCAACGGCACGACCGGTAGCAGGACCGGGCCGAGCCTCCGGTCAGATTTCGACGGCGAACGCCAGCACCTGGGTGACCTGCACGCCGTCGTTGAAGTTGTCGTCGCTGATCAGAATCAGCGATCGGCGACCATCGTCGAGCGCGGGGCCCCACGCCATGCCTTCCACGTTGTCGAGCGCCGCCAGTCCGAGGGTATCGAAGTCGACGAGCAGGGTCTTCTGCGCCGGCACGACGTCGTCGGCCAACGCAGCACGACCCGAAACGTCGGTCGCCTCCGTCACGTCCACGCCGTAGAGACGCACCGCGTTTCCCACCCCGACCGAGAACGACCGCTCCAGCGAAAGCAGCAGGCGCCCATCGTCCTCAAGCGCCAACAGCTCGACGAGCCCGCTGGTCCGGAATGCATCCTCGGGCACTGGCGCGGCGGCGACCGGCTCCGCAACGTAGGCAAACTGCGCGTCCTGGCGTCCGCCGTCGAGATCGTAGCGAACGAGCCGAACCGTCGTCCCCTCCTCCACCGTAGCCGCAGGTCCGTCCTGCACCACCGCGTTCTCCGTCGCGGTCCACAGCAGCGAACCATCGGGGCTGAGGCTGAGACTCTCGAGCGCCAGGTTGTTGCGAACGCCACGAACCTGAACACCATCGTCGTCGAACGCGGGGATGAATGCCTCGTCGACCGGAAGCTCGTCGAGCGAAGCACCAGCGTCCGAGAACCGCCGAATCCAGGGCGCGACAGCCGTTCCAGCGCCCAGGTCGACCTCGCCTTCCGACGAGACGTACAGCGACCCGTCTGCGAGACGAGCGATCCCCTCGGGGTCGAGCTCGTTCTCTTCGAAGGGCGCGTCGTCCTCGTCGAGCAGCGTCGTCGACGACACGAACGCGACGTCTCCATCCTCGAGCGCACCATCCGAGAGGTCTACGGTGATCGCGTAGAACCGCGCCGGGGCGATCGATGAGCGGTCGTCGCAGATCGCGAGGAAGCGGTCCTCTGACCCGTCGTAGGCCAAGCCCGAAAGGCCGCCCAGCAGCGTGCCGTCCACCATCACCTCGCCCGCCGGAAACTCGACGGCGCCCAGGAACTCGAAGTCTTCGGGGCTCGGCAGGGTCGGCATCCGAGGCACGTCCGGCTCACCGCTCGAGCTACTTTCCGACCCGGACGTTCCGGTTCCTTCCGGAGCCTCGGTGGTGCTGCCGGTCGAGTCGGGAGCCGACGTGGTCTCGCCCGAGCTCGCGGCGGGGTCGCCCGACGTCGACGTCGACGATGCGCTCGCCTCGGCGTCCTCCGTCTCAGAGACATCTGGCGGTGCGGTGTCGCAGGCATTCAGGACGAGGAGGAACGCGGCCAGGCGAGGGAATCGTGCGGTGTCGTGGAACACGGCGGCCTTCTATCCGCCGGACATCGCGGCTCTGCCACGGTCGTGCAACCGTCGGTTCCCAGGATGCCGACGGCTGCTGGAGCACACCAGCGACCGGACGTGGGACTTGCGGCTGCTGAGCCTCCGCGAATGCCGGATGCAGCCTCCATGACGCCGCCGGCTCATCGTACGTTTCCCCAGGGCGTGACCGGGCGAGCACGCTATGGTTCGCCTCATGACGGGCGATGAGCGTCTCCGCGTGATGGTGCGCGATGAGCGATTCGTGCTCGGGCAGCGCGGCCGCATGATCGTCACCGTCACGACGAAGCCACCCACGGGTGACTCGATCGGTCGCTTCGTGGCGTGGCTCGACCGTGCGACCCAGACCGCAAACGGCCCGCTCGTCGGCGTGATCATCCCGTCTGCTGAGCGGCCGGGCTTCGACGCCGAGGCCCGCGACGCCGCCCGCCAGATGTGGGCACGCTTCGAGGACAGCCTCGGGGCCGTCGCGGTCTGGATCCGCCGCGAATCCTTCGTCGGCGCACTTCAGCGTAGCCTCGTGACCGCCGTCCTGATGATTCGGCGAGCCAACATCGCCAACCGTGTCGTCGGCTCAGCAGGTGATGCCATCGACTTCCTCGGCGTCGCCCCGGAATTCGAACGCGCCGCCTGGACTCTCGACCTCACCGCCTTTGCGACCGCCCACGACCCTCGCAACGCTCGCGTCGAACCGGAGGCCCCAAAGCCCTACCGCTGAGCGCCAAGCAGGAGCAGCGCCCAAGCGCCTCCGGGGTGAAGGTGGCCACCCCGGGCACACCGAGAAGAGATGAACGGGAGCAGCAGATGCGTGCCCGGGGCGACGATGAGCCAACCGACCGAGGGCTCGACGCGCCTTATGGCTCAGCGCAATTGCGCACACAACCGGTGAAGCCCTGACCGCATTCGGAACTTCCGGCTTCTTCCGCCGCCGTGAACTGTCAATCTAGTTTACAGGTGACGTGAATGCCCGATGAGATCAGCCACAGAGCTCGCATGAGCCACGACACTCAGCAGTCGCACCTTTGTCTTGCAGCTCTGCAAACGAGAGCACCACCCAAACGTGCCACAATCGTCATACGGCCCAAACTCTGGCCTGGTGATGGAATTTTTTTAGCGAGAACTTCTCCAGCGGGAACCTCATCGACGCATCTTCGTGGACACAAGACATGAAGATGCTCCGACACATTGGACATACACCCACATTGTTCCTGCTGCTGGCCTGTGGCCAGGCCGCCGAACCAACGCAGTCGGCTGCCGACGACAGTACGACCCGCCTCGTGGAGTGTGCGGCATCCGATGAACGTCTCGCGGATGACGGATGTGGAGTCTGCTCCTGCGACAACGGTCAATGGAGCTGCCCCGAGGCGGTCGAAACCTGTGAAGCGTCCTGTGAAGATGGCCGTGTGGTAGCCGCGCCGGGCCCGTGCGGTTGGTGCACCTGCATCGGCGATGCCTGGATCTGCGACGGAACCGATACCTGCGAGTGCGAGTATGAACCGACCGCAACGCGGTCCCACGAATGCGCTCAGACCGACTGCACCCCGTACGGGACCTTTGACGAAGGATGCGCGAGCGGGGGGCAGATACTGGATGACGAACAGGCAGGACTCGACCCCTTCGCCACGCGAGAGATTGTTCCGTGCGAGGATCTGGTTCCGCGTCTCGACGACGGCACGAGCAACCGCGTGTCCCAAGTCAACGTAGACGACCGGGAGATCACATTGACGATCGAATACACGGGAGGGTGCGCAGAGCACCAATTCGGCCTGTGTTTCCTGCAACGCGACGCCCCCAGGGGCTTCGAGAACAATGCCCGAACCGTCGAACTCGTGGTCGCGCACGACCGTGGCGGAGACCTTTGCGGACAGCCGAGCACGGCTACGGAGTCGTTCGATCTGACCAACGCCATCGAACTGTACGAAGAACGCATGGATCGCTTTGGACTCGAACGGGGCGACCGGATGCTACTGCGCATCTTCGGCCATGGGGACCCGGCCCTGCGCAGGACGATTCCGGTCCTGCTCGAGGAGCCGTAGCTTTGGCTCCTATTCCCGGGCGTTTTCCCGCCACTCGTAAGCCGTCTCCATCCGCGCTCATTCCGAACGTCCCGACTTCCGTCGGCGCACGGCGCCGGAACGCTATCGCCATCGTGGCGACTTGAACTCCACAGAGGCCATGGGGGAGACGGTGGCGACATCGCACTCTCCCGATCCTCCCCCGCCAACAGTCAGCAGTACCTCTAACAGCCAACACCCAGAGGGGGAATTCCCAGACAGCTCGCTGCGTGGGAGACTCTTCCTCCCGCGACTTGGTCTAGCCAATATGCGGCGGACATGGACGAATGGAGGATTCCCTCGGTACGTCTGGAGTAGAGTTGGATGCGATGCGTCGACGAACGTTCTCGCTCCTTGGTCTCTATCTCCTGGGCTGTTCCGCCTCCGGCGAGCCTGAGCGGGCGAGCGGTGCGGCCGCGGGAACCATGCAGCCCCCGGCGTCGGGTTCGACGGGCCCAACCTCCCCAACCACATCGTCTGGACCGCCCGGCACATCGACCACGGCAAACTCCTCGACAGCCGGAGACCCGGGCGTCACGGGTGACGGCCCCTTGTTTGACATCGGTCCCGACGAGACCACGGGTGCGCCTTGCGATCCAGTCGCCGATGACGAGCAGGCCTGCGATGGGATCGATGACGACTGTAATGGATTCATCGACGACATCGACGAGGGCGGCGATGGAATCTGCGACTGCCTCGCGATCGCGCTCATCGGGACCCCAGGTGGCCTGGCTTCATCACAGCTCCAACAATGGTTGATCGATCGCGGCACCAGCGCTGACCGCATCGATCCAGCAGTCATCGACGCAGCTGTACTCGGTGGCTACGATGTGTTGATCCTGGACCAGCTCACCCGCGAGTACACGGCAGCCGAAGCGATGGCTTTCGACACCTGGGTGAGCGGCGGCGGCGGCCTCATGTCCATGACAGGGCACACCGGCAACGTCGTGAGCGCTCAGCAGTGGCCGAACAGCATCCTCAGCCCCATGGGGCTGACCTACCAGGGGGCTCTCCTCGACGGCCCTGTGACCAACTTCGAGCTGCACCCGATCTCCGCCGGGCTCACGTCCGTGACCTTTCTCGGTGGGTTCGAAGTCGTGGCCGCCAACCCTGCTGCGAACTCTGTGGTCGGCACACTCCCGGGTGGCCAGATTGCCGGTATGGCCCAGGAGCGCGGCGCAGGAAAGCTCTTCGTATGGGGGGACGAGTGGATTGAATACGATTCCGAGTGGGAGTCGCTTCCTGAGATCAATCAGCTATGGGTGAACATTTTCGCCTGGATCTCGCCCATCTCGCTGTGCACGCCTCCACCAGGCTAAGCAGATCCGACCGGCCTTGTTCGAAAACCAGCTTCCGACGACATGACACGTTGCCAACCTTTCGCAGCGTGGCAGCGCGGCTCCCCACGTTTTCGGGGAAGCGGCATCCAAGCCGCTTCCTCAGCTACAACGCCGCAAAGACTCGCACTTCATCCAGGATCGGAGTGCGGTTTGCAACCCCTTCCGGAAGACCGGTCAGACGAACGGAGTACTGGAAAAATCTGCCGACCGTGCTCGACAGCTCCAGCGTCTGTCCCGCCTCGGGGCTCACGTCCGTCCACCCCTCGGACTCACTGCCTCCGGCTCCGCTCCAAGGCACGTCACTGCAATCCGCGGTCTCACAGACACGCGTAAGCACACTCAGCTGAAGACTGCCTCGCCGATACACTTCACCCACTTCTTCGGCGCTCAACGCCCGTCGAAAGATCGCGACCTCATCGAGATCGACGACGGAAGAGAATTCGTTGCCAAGCCGACCGAGTGTGAACGGCGTGTTCTGAGGAAACGAGATCTCGTCCTCGTAGGCTTCCGGGACACTCTGCACGAGCGCACCATCGAGCCACACTTCGAGGGTCGCGTTCGCGTGCCCACGCTTGACCAGAGCCGCATGGCGCCAGCCACTACTCACGACGGGCTGTTGCGAACAGAATGAGCCCAGGCCACCCCCTCGCGCGTCAGCCACGGTCCCGCCGAGGAATCCGTCACCGATCGCATTGCCACACCTCGAGCTGGCTGGGTTGAAACACCCCAGCCACGTGTGGCTCGTCGAGCCGCCTGCGGGGTCCTCGATACCCATGAACACCCGATTGGCGTTGACGCTGCCATCTTCTTGAAAACATGGCGTACCGGTGCGGAACCAGGCCAACCACGTGAACTCGGATGTGCCGAACTGAAGCGAGCCGGCAGCGTCGGGCGCCACGCGAACGTACGCATCGAGGTTGAGGCTTACGGAGTTCCCGATCTTCGGATCTCCCGCTCGCGCCGCGCTTGCCGTGCCCTGTACGACCACGTCGTGCATCGCCGGAGACGTGTCCGGCAGCGGTGTTCCCGGCGCGAGCAGGTCCGACTCCGCATCCAAATGGAGCAGGAGCACGTTCTCTTCCATGTTCGCGTTGCCTTCAACGTAGTCGGCTTCGGACACCCCCCCGTCCGGCAGCCCTTTTGAGTACGGAGCGCGAGGGGCCCAGCTCAGCTTCGTCCACATGGCCGTGTCCGAGCCGGCATCGAAGACCCGCGACAGGAACCAAGCGGACTCCTCGCCGGGCGACAATCGGAGCCCGTCGTCGAACATGGCACCGCCCAGCGTGCCGGCTTCAAAGTCGTCGGCGTTTTCGTCGACGAACTCGAGCATGGCCGGCGACTCCTCCGACGTGCTCTCTTCCTCCCCCGAGCCCGTGCTCGAACCCGGCTCCTCCTCTGGCTCTGTGGTCAGCGACGTTGCCGGTGTGTCGGTCGTGCTCCCTGTACTTGCAGCTGGTGTGGGGCTGGCACCGGGCGAATCTGTTTCGCGATCTGTTTCGACGACACACTCACCTGAGAGTGACCCGGACAGCGGAAGATAGCGACGACCGGAAGGACAGGCCGCGTCGACTTCACTGCAAAAGCCAGTAGCTTCGCAGAACCTCCCATCCGAGCACTGCTCACCATCTTCGCAGCGAAACTCAGCCTCACGACAACCGGCCAACAGCAGGAAACTCAGAGCGACCTTGCTTCCAGTCCGCATCCGCCTCATGCGGCGAGACGGTGCTCCGCTGGGACATTCACCATGCGATGCAGCGCGGGGCACAGCCGATGGGTTGGCACGATGGCATTCACAGACGGCGTCAGGCCCGCCGCCAACGGCGAAACCGCCTCCCCGAGAGTTCCTGTCGACAGGCCCGTTTGCCAGTGTATCTGCGTCCAGCATGTCCAGCCGCATTGCAATAGCACGGGTACAGGGTTCAGCACCGGGAACGAGTGTGACCTTTGTAGAAGTTGTATGGACACCTGTTTTTCAGAAAACTCGAAACCCTACATCCCCACGCCCTTTCCCGCTGACTGACGTCGAGCTCGTTGTCGAGACCCTCCCACGTTCCCCACCCTTGCCAGGCGAACCGCCCTGGCCAAAAGCTGTCAGTGCCGCTGCCTGCATGACTGCAGGATGACGGGCCTCGCCGATCTCGTCGACGCACCGGCCGCTCGAGAACGCGGTCGTACAGGTTCGTTGCGCGAACCTGCGCACCTCGACCCGCGCTTCGCGGGTCACTTCTGGAGAGTACGCCTTGGGAGGAAAACTTCGGATATGTGTGCTCTGGCGGGCAATCTTCAGAGCCGCAATAGGAACCCCCAACACACATTGTTCTCGATGAGGGAAATCCCGATCTGCGAGGAATCCGCGCATTCGAATAGCGCAATTCCAGAGCCGCTGGGGAGGGAGAAAGCAAAGCCACCCATGGACAGACGGAGTCAGACCGATGCAACTGAAAATCCCACCTGCGCCCAAAAACCCACCTTGCTTGCCTTGTCCAACGTCATTGCAACGGCAGTCGTTTCAGGAATGACGCTCGCAGGCTGTGACGGCGGAGGCGAGGATCAGGGCGCCAACGTGTACCCGGCGAACGAAGACCAAGATGGAGGCAAAGCCGACGGGCTTCCTGCGCAACCTCAGTTCGTGTGGCATGACTTCTACGACGGCGGTCGAGACGTCCTGAACCGTCCATGGAAGACACCGGGAACTTGGATTCCCGGCACCGACGAGGTCCTCAACCTCGAGTTCGACGACTTCAGCGACCCGAGGCGCGAGACATTCGGAACGATCTCTGTCGAGGCTCCCTGCAAGCCTTTCGAAGGCGCCCCAGGACGCAGCTACGCTGGCGGGCTTGGGCTCCTTCTCGCCGCGCTCAGCTGGCTCAACGCGTTGGACTGCCTCTCGAACGATGGATTCCGGTCCCCGGACAACAGCATCAGAGTATTCCCTTATTCGGCACGCCCCAGGGTCATTGACGATTACGAGTACCTGAAAAAGGCCTGCTCTTTCCCAGGCGACACAGGCGTAGAGGTGCAGTTTTTCGAGTGGATCTATCGGCGAACCGCAGCGAACGCGCTTGCCTACGGCTACGCGATGGGGTGTTTCCGGGTGGACACCAGTCTTGGCGAGCCACAGCTCTGGATCCGGGTTCAAAAACCGGAGGATCGGTACTCTGAGCCCAGGCACTGGGGCGTGCTCGTCAGCCCGGATGCCAGTTGTACGAGTTGCATTTCGGCAGGCGGAGGAGCCAGGTGCGCGCCGCAATGCCAAGGTGAGGTCTGCGTCGACTGTTTGGAGAACAGTGGTGGGTCCGGGTGTCTTCCAGCCTGCATCAGCGACGCCTGTAAGACCTGCCTCGAGTACGGCGGGAATGTAGGTTGCATGGATCGCTGCGACAACGACTACCTGCCTGACGAGTGCGCGACCTGCGTGGAAAAGTCGGGCGGGTTGGGGTGCGCAGAGCGTTGTTCTCTCTGAGATAGCACCGCGACTCCAGCTGGCTTCACCCTCGTAAGCTCGGTTGCGGGAAAGCGCCGGCGTCCTCCCCGGCGGCTAGGTGGCTGGTCCACCGACCAACCTGGCTGCTCGTCGATGGCAGCGTCAGGTTTCCGCATACCCATCTCACGATCCACACGCGAGGATGCACGGAACCCGGCTGTTCCACGAGCCACCAGCACAGTTCTCGACACATTCCGGTGACGCCTCACAGGCGTCGAGACACTCGAACGTAGCAAAAACGGGAAGACTCAGATCCCAGCAATGAGCTTCGCACGAGTCCAGGGCATCGTCATCGTCACCCGTGTCGACGCTCCCCTCTGGTTCCCCACACCCGCTGGGTCCTCCGTTCTCGACAATTCGGAGCTTCTCTCTCACGAACGGGGTGAGGCGCGGCAGCATCGCTGATGTACCGTATGCAGTCGTCCAGGGGACCGTGCAGTCGTCGTGTTCTTCGCACACTGCCGCGACGTTGCATCCCCGTGCACCATCGGGCCTGTAGTGCACCCCGGGGTTTCGGGTCGTAACCCCAGCCACAGTGCCTGTATTCAGGTCAAAGACGCCTCCTCCAGAGTTTCCCGGAAAAGAAGCCCCAACATATCCGAAGCTCTGGCATGGAACGGCCTCGGTCACCACGCTATCCACGATCTTCTGCGGGATCCCCGAGGGGTGGCCGATCTGCGTCACAGCGGCACCGACGCGCACATGAGTACCGCCGTCTCGAACCCCCACGGGCGTTCGGTCGAGCACCGGGCGGTCGAGTTTCAGGATAGCATAGTCGGCAGAGGGGGCGCGGCTCTTGAAGTACTCATGTGCAACGACTTCTATGCACTGATACACGTTTGCGGCCGGAATTTCGGAAAGGTCTGCATCTCTGCTGTCGTACGCAAAGTCGAACACAACCTTGGTCTCAGAACACGCGGCTCGCACCGGAGCACTCGATGCTTCGAGATCCTCCTGAGAGGTCAGGCAGTGGCCGGCCGTCAACACGAGATCCGCGGCGACGAGCGTCGCGGAACACCAAGCCGGCGTCAGCTGCTCGGCAAACTTCTCCCCTTCACATAGATTCTCAAGTTGCCCGAGCGTAGGCGCTTCGACGCTCCAAGCGCCTTGCGGGGACGGGGTCAGCACATCACCACCGCGGACGAGAGCTGCTGACGAGCGCGCAAACTCATAGCGTGGGTCGTCCGTCTCGAGTTTGTATCGCTCGACTCGGCCGTCCTTCCCGAAGATATCGCCTTTCTCCTCGGAGGGTGCGTAGTCATTGCTCTGAGCATTACCACTGTCGTCGCACGCGCCGAGTGTGGCAGCAAGAACGAGACCGGCGCGAATGGTTCCGCGACTTCGCTGCAGCATTCCGCCTCACATGTTGCGGCTCGGTGGCTTGCGGTTCTCGGCGCGGCTCGCTCAGATGAACGAAAATCCACTGCAGCGCGTCGCGCCAGGGCCCGGTGTTGGGGACCAGAGATGGAGACACCAGAGCCCCGGCTTTCGTCGGCACGCGGAAGGCGACTCACGCACCACGTCAGAACCTCGATGGGAACGGCTTCTCATTCCGCCGAGGGATCAACCGTCTGCGTCTGCGTCTGCATCCGCGTCCGTAAGAAGGATCCAGTCGTCGGGCTCAGCTAGAGGCTCGGACGCGCCTACGAGACGCATCCACAGCTGGGTGGACTCCGAGTTCGTCTTGACCCGGAAGCAACCAACCGCGGTTTCAGCGACCGTTCCGTCTCCGTAGTCGCCATCGTACCACTCAAAGTACATCGCGTTCTCTCCCTCGTCCCCAGCGAAGCTACAACCCTCAATCAGAGGGATGTAGGCTTCAAGCTCGGGTGCGGCTCGACGGGAAAATACGCGGATACCGAACGCTTCGGGATTGCCGCATCCCCACAATTCGAGCCACGAGAGCAGGCGCTCAAACCACCCCAGATGTCCCCGGTCCATGTCCTCGTCCGCACCACGAGAACCCTCGCAGGGGAACGTAAACGAGAAGACCCCCTCAGAATGCTCGGCGACCGGTGCGTCGAACCACAGCTCAGCAATCTCGCCGCTTGGCGTCCTCCACTTCCGCTTGAGCGTATCTCGGCCGCCACTGTCGAAATCGTGCCAGGTGTCGGAACCGTCTGCCTTTGCGCCACCGGCCTCCTCGTATTCGGAGAGTTCAGGGTCCTCATTCCCCGCCACGTCATCACATGCGACGAGTGTTGTGGCCGCGGCGACGCAGACGAGGAATGACACGCAGACACGATGGAAGCCAAGGACGGACAAATGATGTGTCGACACAAGGCCTACATTGCGCGAGAATTGGATTCGGTTCGCAAGCGTCCGATGGTGACTTCGCGCCCCTTGGTTGAATCCAGCGTGCTCATTTCGCGTACCGAAACGGCGCCGGATCGGCGTTTGTGAAGAGAGACAATGCGAGAATCACGCTCTTGCTGATTACTGGATACGCAGTCGACAACCTCGATTGCCCGACGGCAAGGGGCGTGTAAGCCAGACACCGGGGGGGTCTGTCTGTATCTCTCGCAGGGTTGGGCGCACCGATGTGAGCGTTCTTCGGGATGACGCGGGCGTACCGCTGTCTCAGGCATGCATACGTCGGACGAGCGAACCGAAGGTCCTCATCCGTGCTCGTGCGATGCACTGCAGGAGGGACCCTCGGCGGCTTTGCCGAGTCGTTCCGGGCACCCCTCGTCGAGAATACGAGGGCGGGTCATCGCGCCGGAGCCGCGCACGGACACGCAGGCCAGCTCGGTGAGCCAAGCGCCGAGACGGGAATGGGCGGGCATCGATGCCTCTGCCGCGGGGGGAGGAGCAACGCTACGCGCCGCCTTGCAGTCGAAAGTGCCGGTTTTCACGCGGTCGCGGGTCCAAAGAGCCCGCTCGTACGAAATGAGGTGTTGCCACGCTTTTGCGAAGCGGATGACCCTGGCGTCGTCGAGGTCACCTTCATGGTTGTGCCAGGTGGCGAGCGTCCATCCGCCCTCCTCGAGCACGTTGGCAAGGAGCTGCGCGTGCGCGCTGTCCACAGGCGCGTCGAGCAAGCGGCGGGCGCGGTTGAGGCGAGCGATGACGGGCTCTCGGAACAGGCAGGTCAAGGCAACGCAAGTGGTAGCGATGTACCCCACCATGCGCCAATGTGCGACCATGGCGCAGGTCTCAATCGTAGACTGTTTGATCGGCTCCTGCTTGGCTGCTCGAGAGTCGCTTCAGCGCAAGAGCGGGCAACGCTGCAAGCCTACGCGAGCTCGCGTCGCCCTCGTCCGCCAGGCGCCTGTCGTTCGCGGAGTGGGGTGTGGCGAGTGCTCTCGCTGTCGCGAGCTCCTCTACGAGAAGTCGACAGTTCACCCTGTAGGACTGAGCCCACCGCATCGGACGCTGACCGGGCGGGCGCGATCTTCAACCAGGTCGAGCGGGGCATATCTCCTGCGCAACTCACCGGAAGCGAGACGGCCGCTCCTGCCCTGGCGCATGAAACGCGACCCCGTCGCTCATCAACAGCTCGCAAGTACGACTCGCATGTTTGCACTCGTGGCTGAAGACCGATGAGGACAGGCGTGAAGTCATGATCGCCGAGCCCCGCCTCGACTGACAGAGAAGGGAACACGGCCAATCATGAAGGCGCACTCACAAGCGCAACGTGCTACGCGGCAGCACCGAGCGGGCCCCCCCGATCAGACCGCGGAGGCTTCCCAGGTACCGGTGCACATGGCAACCGGACAAGTGAACGTTCCGCTCGCGTCGCCCATGTCGTCGATCGTCCCGACCATCGAGCACGTATCGACGACCACGCCGGCTTCGGCATCGACGTCGCCCATGTCGTCGACGGTTCCGGTGATATCGCCCATGCCGATGTCCGAGGTGACCGTGCCTGTCATCGTGCCGTCGGCGGCGACTTCGAAGGCGAGGTCTCCGTCGAGCATGGCGATGCCGCAATCCGCGGTCACGGTGCCTTCGTAGTCACCGCTGAAGTCGGGGTCCATGGAGCCGGTCGAAGTGCTGCCTCCCGTACTTCCACTCGAGCTTCCGCCGGTACTTTCGGAACCCCCCGTGCTTCCGCTCGAGCTGCCGGTTTCCTCGCCACCCGACGTACTACCCGAACCCGAGCTTCCCGAACCACTCGAGCCACTGCTGCTTCCGTCCGCGCCGCCACTGCTCTCGGATCCCGACGCAGAGGAGGTGGTATCGGCCGCCCCCGTCGTGGTGCCGGACGTTCCCGCGGAGTCGGAGGCGGAGTTCGAGCCCGCCGTGGGCCCTGACCCTTCCGTTCCAGCGGTCGGCGTCGCCGTGGTGGTGGCATCAGTGTCGGTCTCTCCTTCGGTTTCGCCCGAGGCGACGAAATCCACACCCGGGCAGCCGCTCACGCACAGTACAATCAATCCCCATTCCAAGCGAAGCTTCATGACCCAAGCCTACCCAAACTCGACGGCGCAGGGGCGCGGGCTCGCGCGTTGGGGATCATTGCCCCAGAAGGAACCGCGAAAGCGCGGCTCCGGAGTTCATTTCGGCGTGACCGTGGTGCCAGCTCGCCGTCGCGCCGCCCCAAAGGACACGTGAGGTCTGAAAAGCTGCAGTGGCCGTTGGGCTCGCACTGTCCGTCTCCGCATGGGTGGTCGTCACCACAGCCGAACACGTCATCGCCGCAACCGTTGCACACCACACACGACAGCAATCCGACACGGACAACCCACCCTCGCACGCGTTCACTGTGCGCCGATGAGCTCAAAACGTCTCAAACCGGGGGGTTGAAGAAAAAACGTGCAGCCTCGGTAAGACGGCACGGGGTCGAGCATCCAACGGGTGAAGGAAGGAAGTTCGCCATGTCCCTGACCCTCTACCACCTCCCGTCCTGCCCGTTTTGCATCCGCGTGCGACAGGTCGCGGACGACTTGGGCATCCCGCTGACGCTCATCGACGTTGCAAGAGATCGCGCCGCATACGACAGCCTGCTGGACCGACGTGGGCGCGGCACCGTACCTGTGCTCGGCATTCCCACCCCCGACGGCGAACGCCTGCTCCCCGAATCCGACGACATCATCGCGTACCTTCGGCGTAACGCCGAGGCCCTCACGGCCGCTTGACCCTCCAACTCCACGAAAGCTCCGCCATGTCCCTGCAACAACGATCCGTAGACGTCGCAATCCTCGGTGCTGGTACCGCGGGCCTCGGTGCCCGCCGGGCCGTGCAAGCCGCCGGCAAATCCGTGGTGATGATCGATCCCGGCCCCTTCGGAACCACCTGTGCGCGGGTTGGCTGTATGCCCAGCAAGCTGCTCATCGCGGCGGCGGAGATGGTCCACCATGTCCAGCACGCCGACCCCTTCGGCGTTCGTGTCGAAGGCGTGAAGGTCGACGGCCCGGCCGTACTGAAGCGGGTCCAGGCCGAGCGCGATCGCTTCGTCGGGTTCGTCGAGAAGGTCACAGACGAGGCCAAGGAAGGCGAAGAGCTCATCGTCGGCCGCGCGCAAGTGACCGGCTCCAACACGCTGCGTGTCGACGACCACACCGAGGTCACGTTCGAGCGCCTCGTCATCGCGACCGGCAGCACGCCCTTCGTGCCTCGGCCCTTCCGCGGCCTGGACGAGCTGCTCCTCACCAACGAGGAGATCTTCGAGCTGGAGGACCTTCCCGAGAGCCTGCTCGTCGTCGGCCTCGGCGTCATCGGCCTCGAACTCGGTCAGGCGTTCCATCGCCTCGGCGTCCGCACCACGCTCGTGGGCATCGGAGGTGGGATCGGCCCCATCAGCGACCCGGTCGTGAAGGCCTCCGCCCTCGAGGTACTCGGCAACGAGCTCGACCTGCACGCCGACTACGAACTGCACGGCATCGAGCGCACGGACGACGGGGTCGAGGTAACGTTCACCGACAGCAAGGGCACGAAGCGAACCGAAACGTTCAGCCGCATTTTGATGGCCGCCGGCCGCCGCCCGAACCTGCACAACCTCGGCCTCGATGCCATGGGTGTACAAACCGATGAGAACGGGCGCTACCGAATCGACCCGAACACCCTGCAGATCGACGAGCATCCGATCTTCGTCGCAGGCGACGTGAACAACCTGCATCCGCTGCTGCACGAAGCCGCAGACGATGGACGCATCGCAGGAGGCAACGCCGCGCGCTTCCCCGAAGTTCGCGCAGCCTCTCGTCGCACCCCCCTGGGTATCGTCTTCAGCGACCCGCAGATCGGCATCGTCGGCCAGGGGTACCGCGAGCTCGGCAGTTGCGAAGCCATGGCCGGAGAGATCGACTACGGCGATCAAGGTCGAGCACGCGTGCACCGTATGAACGCGGGCAAGGTTCGCATCTACGCGGACAAGCACACCGGCAAGCTGCTCGGCGCCGAGCTGTTCGGGCCCCGCGTCGAGCACATGTCGCATCTGCTCGCGTGGGCCGTGCAGCAAGGCCTCACCGTCGAAGACGCGCTGGCGATGCCGTTCTACCACCCGGTGGTCGAAGAAGGCCTGCGCACCGCGCTGCGCAACCTCAACGCCAATCTGCGCCACGGGGCGCCGATCAAATGCCCCGTGTCGGAGCTGGGACCGGGCGCGTGATGCCGCCCCGGGGTCGAGGGTCGACCAACCACGAGCCCCTCACCCCGGGCCCTTCTTTGAGGTCGGGCGTACGCAAATGAAAGCCATCGTCACGGGGGTTGACCCTCATCCGGACCGTGATCAAGGTGCCTCCGTGGACGGGTCCTCGACGTACGACTCCGAGGACTGGCTCGCCCGACTCGATGCTCCTCAGCACCGCGATGCGGCGGCGGCCGAGCTTCGGCGCATCCTTCGGGCGGGGCTGGCCCGCAGCTTCGGCGCGCAGCTCTCCAACGCCGATCTCGACGACCTCACGCAGGACGCTGTCGCCCGCAGCCTGGAGAAGCGCGCCGCCTTCCGCGGTGACAGCAAGTTCACCACCTGGGCCACCGCGATTGCCGTCCGCTTGGCGCTCGGGCTGCTCCGCAAGCGCAGGCACGCCGCGGCCGCGATGGACGCCGTCTTGGCCGACGGGCGCGAGGCGATCGATGCGCTCGCCCCCGTGAACCTGCAAGCCGATGATGCAGCCGCCGTTTTGCGTCGCGCCATTGAGGACGCGCTCACTCCAACCCAGCGCGAAGCGCTGCTCGCCGAACTCGGCGGGCTGCCGCTGATGGAGATCGCACGCCGCACGGGTCGCTCCCGCGGCGCTCTGTACAAACTGCTGCACGACGCCCGAAAGCGTCTGCTCACCCACCTGCGCGAGGCCGGCTACGGCCCCGCCGACCTTCTCCCCGACGCCGAGGTGACCGCATGAGTGACCCGAAGAAAACCCGAACCATGCTCGCGCGCCTGCTCGAGCTCACGCGCACCGAAGAGATCGACTGCGACGGGTTCAGCGACCATGTCGCCGCGCTGGTCGAGGGCAACGTCGAACCCGAGCTGGCTGCCCTACTCGACCATCACCGGCAGATCTGTCCCGAGTGTGAAGAAGAGCGCGCCGCCCTCGAGCGAGCACTGGGCGCTACAGCGGAGTGATTCGAATCCAGCTGACCGCGTCACTCGCATAGCCGCCCTGCCAGCTATCGAGGCAGTCCGTCGGCACGTGCTTCGCGTTCGCGGCCGTGTACGCGTAGTCGAAGCCCGCTCGACAGCGCCATACTCAGTTGTTGCGACCGGTGTACTCGGCCCGACGCGATTCGCTGGCTCGTGCAGCAGCCTTGGCCGGGCAACGCACGACAGCTACGCAACGCGGTCGAGCGCGCGGTCGTGACGATGGATGCGGAGCACCTCGACGCCGCCACCTTCGCGGACTCGAGCCCACCATCGCACCCGACCCACCCCGTCGACGACGAACGCGCGCGCATTCTCGCGGCCCTCGAGCAGTGCGCGGGCAATCAGACCAAGGCCGCCGCCGTGCTGGGGATTTCACGCCGCACGCTCATCCATCGCCTGGAGCTCTACGGGCTGCCGCGACCGCGCAAGCGGAGATGAGCCCGAGCCTAGGCCCGCGGAAACCCGGGGTCGGTCGGCGGCGAATCGGGAGCTGATACCGTAGCGACGCCATGGCCACGACCGAGCTCGACGCACTTCACGAACCACTCGCACAAGCCACGGGCCGGCAGTCCTGCGGCGCCAAGCTCGGACTTGCAGCGCTCGGCGGTGCAGTCGAGGGCGCGCGCCTGGAGAAGATTCAGGACAGCCCGCACTTCAA
The DNA here is from genome assembly GCA_964432695.1 of uncultured Nannocystaceae bacterium. Taxonomy (GTDB): domain Bacteria; phylum Myxococcota_A; class Polyangia; order Nannocystales; family Nannocystaceae; genus CAJXVA01. The sequence continues at coordinate 27,862 of CAYSPB010000008.1, read as the reverse complement.
CGGCGAACGGTTCATCAACGCAATCGAGACGCCTGCGGCCGCACCCAGCTTGGGCGTCGCATGGGAGTACTTCAAAGGCGGGACCGAACGGGTCCCCCTGCAGCCGCACCCGCTGCTGCATCCCGAGCCCGCGCAGCTGGTGGTGGGCGGCGGTGAGCCCATGCGCGTGACGTGGCTTGGCCACAGCACCACCCTGCTGGAGATCGACGGCGCGCTCGTCCTGACCGATCCCGTCTTTGGTCCAAGGGCGGCTCCGGTTTCGTGGATGGGGCCCAAGCGGTTCCACCCGAACCCGATCGAGCCCGAGCAACTGCCCGACCTCGACGTCATCATCGTTTCCCACGACCACTATGATCATCTCGACTACCCCACCATCTCGCGCATGGCTTCGCGGGACACGCCGTGGGTCACGTCGCTCGGCGTCGGTGCGCACCTCGAATCGTGGGGCGTGCATCCAGACCGGATCATCGAGCTCGACTGGTGGCAGAGCGTCGAGATTGCGGGCATCGAGATCACCGCGGCGCCCTCGCGCCACTTCTCCGGCCGAGGCCCCGGCGCGAGCAAAGCAACCTTCTGGTCGAGCTGGGCCATCCGCGGTCCCAAGCACTCCGCCTGGTTCTCCGGCGATACCGGCCTGTGGGAAGAGGCCTGGGACGAGATCGCCGAGCGCTTCGGCGGCTTCGACCTCAGCATGATCGAAATCGGCGCCTGGCATCCCTCCTGGGGCAGTATTCACCTGGGCCCCGAGAACGCCCTGACCACGCACCAGCGCGTCAAAGCCAAGACGATGATGCCGGTGCACTGGGGTACCTTCAATCTAGCCCTGCACGCCTGGGATCAGCCGATTTGCCATCTCATGGAGCTCGCGGACAAGGCCGGCGTACAGCTCCTCAGCCCGATGATGGGCCGCACGGTGCACCGCGAATCGGGCGTCGACCCGTACTGGGCGGGCCGTCAGCGTTGAAGCACCCCTCGCAGGGCCGTCCGCACCTGCGACCCCGCCTCCGCGAGTTGAAGCGTTCCACGCCAACCGCGAGTGTCTGGCAGGGACGGAGTCCGCCAGGATCTCGACCATCGTCCACCCCGCATGCGCAAAGGGGACGGGTCCCGCAGCCAACCGGGACCGGTCCCGCAGCCAACCGGGCGATCGGGTCTTCGACGCCGCGGACCGTCCCTACAAGGTCTGCAGGAACCGGATGAGGTCCCGTTTTTGGTCGGCGTCGTAGCGCTCGACTCCGCCCTCGGTCAAAATGCCCTCATCGTGCCCCGTCGCGCCCAAGCCGGGCTGCGTTGTGTCGAACACCTGGTCGAAGTGTGCAGGTGGGTCGAGCGGGTACCCGTTGCAGCCCGAATCGAAGTCCACGACCGCATTGTCGACATTGCCGAACAGGTAAACCTGCGGCCGCTGGTCCGCTGGGGTCAACACCGCGCATAGGCTGGGGGCCGAGTTATTGTGGAAGTACGGCCAGCGAGCCCAGACTCCTTCGAGCGGAGGTGGGACATATCCATCCTGCGGAGTGAGGACCAGGTCGTATTTCTCCGACAGCGCCAGGTCGTTGATGTCCTGGATGAACTGCACGCTGAGCCGGCGATGCGGGTCGGTACCAACGTCGTGAATGGGCGTATCTTCGAAATACACCACGCGGGTTGTCTCGAGCAGCTCGCGGGCGCCGAGGCTGTCGGCGTCCGGTTGGCTCCACCCTTTCTCGTACCGACCGTGGCAGCGAGCGCAGTTCTCGTTGAACAACACCTCCCCTCGCTTGGCCGCAGCAAGGTCGAACGCCGAGGCTTCGAAGTGGTCGAAGAAGCTGGGCGCCTGCGTGGCGAACACGCCGGTCGTGAATTCCTCGATGAGCGTCCAGTTCTGCACGATCCAGGCGTCGAGCGCGACGAGGTCGGAGCCGCGCCCGAACTCGTTGACGAGCAGCGCTCCCAATACGGGGTTGCCACTAACGAGCGAGCCGTCCGAAAAGAACTTGTTCTTGTACTTGCTCAGCCACCAGGTGGCCGGCTTTACGTCGCTAGGATACGTCTCCAGCGGATTGTCACGCGGCTCGAGATGAGACGTCTCCGTGCGGGTTGCCCAAGGGTCGAGCTCGCGCGTGCCCAGCGAGAGGATCGTATGGGCCAGTGCGGTGTCGAGACCGAGCACCTTCGGCTCGGTGCTACGCACATACCGGATGTTCTCTCGCGATTGTCGCCACAGATCGGTCTCGCCACTGTCCGCGCCGGTCCCCAGCGCGAAGGCTGCTGGGGTCACGGCCTCGAACAGCGGCTTGTACATCACGAACATGTTGTTCGCCGTCGAGCGCCGGTTGTGCATGCCGAGAGTCGGCGTGTCGAACACGCGGCCCGCATGGCATGTAGCGCAGCTGAACGTCAGCCCCGTACCGCGGTCGGTCTCCATGATGGTGACGCCCCAGTAGTCCCCCTCGGCCGTCTGCACGAGTCCGAGCTGCTCGTAGATTTCTTCGACCGAGTCGATCCCCGTGAACACGGGCATGAGTTCGGCCAGAAGCTGGCGAAGCGGATTGTTGGTGTCGCCCTCGATGAGGACTCGCAGCGGGCGCTCGGGGATGAGAATGCCCGTGGTATCGACGGGGTAGTTCAGCGCGTAGCCCTGGCCCGCGTCTGCGTACGCCGCATAGTCCTCGTCTGGAATGCCCAGGGGGTTCGGGCGGCCACACGGGGAAATGAGCTCCCCTTCGGTCCATTGCGCAGGCACGCCTTGGGGCGCACAGTCGTCGGTGGGCTCAGCGCCGCCGCTGCTGTCGCTTCCGCCGTCGCCCTGGGCCTCTCCCCCCTCGCCCGACCCGGTGGTCGTGCTGGACACCGCCTCGTCGCCACCGCCCTCGCCCGAAGACGATGCCTCGCCATCGGTCCCGCTCGCCGCCGTGGCCGACTCGAAGCCACACGCCAGCAGCGAGGCCACCAGCAACATCCCAAGCCCTTCACGCATGCCGGGCTGCATACCACACGGTGTACGGCACCGCGGGACGTGCTCAGTCAGCCGGAACGCGCCGCTTGGGCACGGGGACGCGCTGCCCGTCCTGCACCGCGACCACGTCGGGATGAATCGCGGACGCTTCTTCGACGAACGGCTCGACGGAGAGATAACGCTGTGAAAAATGCGTGAGCACGACCCGCCTCGCGCCAGCCTCTCGACCGATCTCGGCCGCCTGCACGGCCGTCATGTGCATGTGGTCGTGGGCCAGCTTCACGTCTTGGTGCAGGTACGTGGATTCGATGACCAGCAGGTCGACGTCTTTGGCGAGCGCGAGCGCCCCCGGACACGGGCGCGTATCCATCACGAACGCAACCGACTGTCCGGGCTTGTCGACGCTGACCTCCTCGAGCGAGACCGTGCGACCTTCGACCTCGACCGTGCCCTGTTTCTGCAGTCGACCGATTGCCGGACCGTGCACGCCCAGTGCCGTCAGCTTCTCCGGGAGCATCGTTCGCCCCGGCGGTTCGTCGACGCGATAGCCGAGCGTGGGCACGCCGTGGTCGAGCGGCGCGACCGAGATCGTGAACGCCGGCGTGTCGATGACCGCGGTGGCATCGTCGATGGGGTGAGGCACTACGGTGGCCCGTTCGCGGTAGATCGAGGCGTACCGCAAGCGGTCGAAGTACTTGCGACCGCTCGCCGGGAAGTAGACGTGAATGGGGTGCGGCACGTCGTCGAGCGACAGCCGCTGCACGATGCCAGCGAGCCCCAGGCAGTGGTCCCCGTGAAAGTGCGTGACGCAAACGCGGGTGATCGCGCTTGCAGCCACGCCAGCGAAGATCATCTGCCGCTGGGTCCCCTCGCCCGGGTCGAACAGCACGCCTTCCTGATCCCAGCGCAGCAGGTAGCCGTTGTGGTTTCGGTAGCGTGACGGCACCTGCGATCCGGTGCCCAGTGCGATTAGCTCGCGAACGGACATGTGCGACTCAACGTTCTTGCCAGCGGGGACGGGCCGTGAACTCCATGCCCAGGGTCCTACGCATCTCGTTGGCCCACGCCACCCGCGTTGGAAACACGATGATGCCCTGCCTGCCGCCCATGCCGAAACCCATCAGCACGTCGATCCGGGTGCCGACCATGAAGCGCCCTTGCACGCTCTGCAGCCGCATACCGCCGGCGCTGATGTCGGAAGCCCGCGCCGGCACATGCTCAGGCCCCACGAGAACGTCGACCTGCACGGGCACACGCATCCAGTTGCGAGGACCCCGTGCGTTGGCGGGATCACGGAGCTCCTGCTGAAGCTGGGCACGTTCGTGCTGCTTCGAGGCTGGCAGTCGCCCCTTGCGCTCCAGCGTCTGCAGGTTGAAGAACTTGAGGATCTGGGTGACCGCGGCCGCGCCGCTCAATGGCTTCGTGGAGGAGGCTCGATGCGCAGCGCCCGTCTCATCGAACACCACCGCCTCCGAGGGCACCCACGGCCGGCTCGCGTCGGCTCGAACCCACCCCTGAGGCGTCTCCGCCTCGGACGGCAGCGCCACCTCTCGTCGACCGTAGTCCTCGAGCTGGCCCTTCGAGTTTCGCACTCGGCGCACGAATGCAGTGTAGCAGCCGGGTCTGGGGCTTGACCGCGGCCGCACGGGAAGCGATTCCTCCTCTCATGTCGAACGCCTCGATCCCGGTGCTCTGCCTTGACGACCTCGCGCCTGGGCAGCGCCGCGCCGACGCCGTGCAGACCCTGGGCGAGGCACTCGAGACGTTCGGCTTCGTCGCGATCACAGACCACGGTGTGCCCGAAGAGCTGCTCGACAACGCCTACGGGCGCGCACAGGATCTTTTCGCGCTGCCGACCGAGGCCAAGCGTGCTTACGAAGACGCGAAGAACGGACGCCAACGCGGCTACACCTCGATGGGGATCGAGCATGCCAAGGACCAGCCGCTCGGCGACCTCAAAGAGTTCTGGCACGTCGGTCGGCAAAGCGGAGACGTCGTGCCGAACGTCGAGCCCGCCGAAGTCCCCGCCTTCACCGGCACCTTCAACGACCTCTTCATCGAACTCGACCGGGTCGCCACCACGTTGCTCTCGAGCGTGGGCGCCTACCTCGAGCTGCCCGAGGGGTTCTTCGAGACGTTCACCGAAGGCGGCAACTCGGTGCTGCGCGTGATCCACTACCCACCGTTGGGCGGAGAGGTGGAGCCTGGCGCCGTTCGAGCCGCCGCGCACGAGGACATCAACCTCATCACGGTGCTGCCCGTCGCGACCGAACCGGGCTTGCAGCTGATGACCCGCGAAGGCGCGTGGATCGACGTGCAGACGCCGCCGAACGTCATGGTCTGTGACAGCGGCGACATGCTCCAGCTCTTCACCGGCGGCCGCCTTCGCTCCACCACGCACCGCGTGGTGAATCCACCAGGCGACGCAAACCGCTCCCGCTATTCCATGCCCTTCTTCTGCCACCCGCACAGCAACGCCGTGCTGCAGAAGGACCCTGAAGTGCTTGCTGGCGACTTCCTGATGCAGCGCCTCCGCGACATCGGCGTCGCCTAGGCGCTAGGCTTCGGCTGCGTCGGCTTCGGTTGCGTCGGCCTTGGTCTCGGACTCGGTGCCTGTCTCGGCGTCCTCGTCCCAGTCGCGGCGGATCTTTGCCGCGATGAGGTCTCCGGAATCCTCGTGGCTACGGTCCTGAACTGGGACGGCGTAGCCTTCGGCTCCGTGGGCGTCCCAATCAAACCGAATGCCGTTCACCCGGCCTTGGGTGCTCCGCCCCTTGCGACGGGCGCTTTTTGAACGCGTCGTGGCCACCTTCAAACTACCTTGCGTGACGCGGTGCTCCCGCGCAAGGCCAACCCGCGCATGCGGCCAGGTTGGGGCCGAATTCGCACCAATCTTTAGGCGGCGGGTACACTGACAGTGTCGTGTCCGCCGACGTCCCGTCGCTCTCCGGAGCGGTCTTTTTGAAGAATGTCTCGGTGTTCCGTCGCGAAGTGGGCGATGGGGCCGTCGATCGGGCGTTCGCAGCGCTGACGCGGGAGCAGCGGGACGTGCTCGACCACGCCGTCTCCGCCGCGTGGATTCCAGTCACCGCAGTCGACGCCCTCTACACCGGCATCGCGCGCGAGGCAGACCGAGACCTGTGGACGTTCTATCCCGAGGTCGTCCGCATTGGCATCACTCAGACGCTTCGCTCGGTGTGGAAAGCGCTGCTTCGGCTCACCTCCGACCGCGCACTCATCAAGCGCACCCCGCTCATCTACTCACGCGGCCACTCGCTCGGCAGCATCGAGCCGACGATTCACGGACCCGGTCGGGCAACCGTCGTCCTCAGCGGCTGGCCGAACATGCCTGCGCTCCGCCGGCTGGGCGTGGCCGCGGGCATCCAGGCCGTGCTCGAAGTCGCCGGCCGCAAGGACGTGAAGGTGAGCTACGACGACACCAACGAAGGTGCCGTCTATCACATCCACTGGCGGGCCTAGCTCAGCCGCTCGGAGTGCCGCTGCCCCCGACGACGCTGAGAGAGTGGCCGGTCATGTCCGAGTATGTGTAGGCGCCGTTGAGCCCGGTGTACGAGGTCACGGTACCGTCTGCCGGATCGACGCGGTGGGCCCCGTTTCCATCGACGGCCCACACGTTGCCGAAGAAGTCGATGCTGACGCCGTACGAGCTCGGCGTGCTGTAGTCGTGCACGATCGCGAACGTCTCGCGATCGACGCCCTTGATGCCGCCGGAGTACGACATCCACAGCAGGCCTCCCGGGTCGCCGTCGGCCATGCACCCTGAGGACACACCGAGGTCCGGGCTGACGGTCCAGGACTCCGTCATCGGGTCGAAGCGCGCCGCACGGCCGCCGCAGTTCCAGATGAACCCGTCGACATCGGCCGTCATACCGTACCAGTGCGAGGTCGTGCCCGTGCTCGATGGGCCATCCCAAACGCTGACCTCCATCGTGTCGCGGGTGACGCGGACGATGTGGTTGCCCGACGCCCAGCCCGTCGCCCAGAAGTTCCCCTCGGCATCCACGGCCGCGCCGTAGAGGCCGAACGAATCGGACTTGAGACCGGGAATATCGACGGTCTCCAGCACGATGCCCGCGTCACCGTCGATGAGGATCACGTGGTCGGTGGTGCCGCTGCCGATGCGGCCCGCGGTCCACAGCAGCTCGTTCTGCCAAGAGCAGGTCGACGCATTCCAGTCGCCCGGCGCCCATGCGACAGGCCGCTGGCTGTCGTACTCGAAGGGAATGTACCAAGCGCGGCACTCCTCTTCTTCCCACGGCAGCGCCATGTTGCTGTTGGACGTCTGAATGCCCGGCGTGCCGTTGCTGTCGACGCAGTCCTCTTCGGTGGCGTAGATCTTGGTGATACCGCCGTTACGGTTCGCGACCGCGACGTGGCCCGAGAGGCTGACCGAGGTCCGCGAAGGGCTGCCGCCGGTGTCGGGCCGCGTTTGATAGCGACCGACCTCGGTGACCGTTTGCGTGTCGATCTTGGAGATCGTGCCCTGGGAGCTGTTGGCCGCCCACAGGAACGAGAACTCGGGCACGTCCTTCTCGCCTTTACCCCGCCCGCTCGAGTCGCCGGGCTGGCAGCCGCCAATGTTGTCGCCCGCGTCGGGAATGATGCCAACGTCGAAGTTGACCGGCCCTGGGTCGCTGTCTCCGCCGCCCTCCTCGCCTGCTTCGCCACCCTCGCCACCTTCACCCGCAGTTGCGTCACCCGACGTGGTGCCACCGCCCGAGGCGGACTCCGAACTTCCCGAAGCGGTCTCGCTCTCGCCGCTCGCGCTGTCGGTGGCACCGGCCGTGACGGAGTCGAGACCGCCCGAGCCCGAAGCATCCGCCGACTCTGCGGGCGCGTCTCCGTCACACGCCAGAAGCGGCAACGTGACCAACCATGAAATTCTCAGGACGTACTTGCGCATCGTGTGTTCTCTCCCTGCCCCCACGTGGATTGAACCACGGGACACGGCAAAGAGAGAAATAGGCGGCCTCGCGTCATGCGTTCGACGTCCCGCAGATCTCGCGGGTGCACCGAATCAACCGGCGACCGGCGGGGCCGAGGTGGTCGAACCTGCGCCAAAGAACTCGAGGCCCGCCGGGGCGTTCGGCACGGGGATGAGCGTGGTGCTCACCGAGTCGCCGAAGAACTCGACCTCGAAGACATCACCGCTGCGCGCGAATCCGTAGGCCTTGCCCGCCCAGAATGCGAGGCCGAAGACCTGATCGTACGGAATGGGGCCGTAGTTCTCCAGGATTTGGCCGTTGGCGGGGTTGAACTCGATGATGCAGTCCTGGTCCTCGCACGCGGGTCCGAAGACGGTGAGGAAGGTCCCCCCGTCTTTGACCGAGACGACGTCGCCGCTCGAGCGCAGACCATCGGACAGGGTGCCGAGGTTGGTGATGTTGCCCGTGTCCTTGTCGATGCGGACGTAAGCATCGTCGACGAACCCGACGAGTGCCTCTTCGTCCTCGTCGACGGTCCCCGCCGGGACGAAGGACAGCGACGTGGGATACTGGCCGTCGGCGATCAAGGTGCACTGTCCGGTGACACGATCGATCTCGTACAGCGAGTTGAACGTGACACCGAACATGTTCGAGTCCTCGTCGAGCGCGATGTCGATGACGGACCCACCGCAGCCGGCGAAGTTGCCCACCGGCACCACGTCGAGCGTCTCCGGGTCGAGGCGGTAGAGCACGTCGCCGCTGTGACCGAAGACTTCGGCCAGCTCGACGCCGCCGGTTTCGTCAGGCGCCACGTCGAGCAGGAGGCCACCACTGGTGTCGGCGGCGTCGGTCGACTCGCCGCCATCACTGCTGCTGCTCGTCGCTTCGCTCACATCCGTGGTGAGGCCGGTCGTCGGTGCCGAGTCGTTGCCCGTCGTCGCGCCGGTACCCTGCGTCATGCCCGCGCTGCCGCTTTCGGCGGGGTTGTTGTCCCGGACGTCCACGACGCAGCCCGCGTAAGCAACTGAAGTTCCAAGCAAGAAGCAGATCGTAGCGGCGCGCATGAAGGGTGCGTCTCCGGTGAAGGCCCACATCGTACACGCAGAACCCGACCGCGCCAGGACGCGCAACCCGCCACTGTTGAGCGCAAAGTCTCTGCTCTAGGCCGAAATCGCTCCCTGCCAGTGACGCCTGCGTGACACCCGTCGACAAGCGCTCGAAGCCAGGCCACCATCCGCCGCCAACGATGGGCAGTTCCGACCTGCGGCAACGATTTGAAGCGCTGCGTACCGCGGTGGCCAACAAGGACCGCGCCGGTGTCGAAGCGGCGTTGCAGGCGATCGAGAACGACCTCGAAGGCGCCGATCCGCTGACGCGCGCGGCCGCCTACGCCCAGGTTCAGCTCGAGCGAGGACGGCCGCTGGATGCGGCGCAGGTTCTCGACGATGTCATGGCCGCGATCGGTGACGACGCGCGGATCCACCATCAGATCGGTCAATACCGAGAGCAAGGCGGGGACCTCGAAGGCGCGCTAACTTCGTATGGGCGCGCAACGAGCACCGATCCGATGTTCACCGACGCCTGGGTTGCGCAGGGCGTGTTGATGGACGGTCGCGGCGACCCCACGGCCGCGCTGCAGGCCTACCGCCGCGCGCTGCTCTCCGATCCCCAGCACGTTCATGCGTGGCGCAACCTCGGCAACTCCCTCGCGGCCCAGCACAAGTACGATGAAGCTGCGAGCGCCTACGACACGGCGCTAGGGCTCGCTGTCGGCGACCCGACGATCGCGTTTCTGCGCGCTTCGGCCCACGCGGCCAAAGGCGACCGAGAGACCGCCGGCCGGCTCATGCCCGAAGCGATGCGGACCGAGCTGGGAGACCCGATGGAAGAACGCGTTGGCGACAAGGCCTGCCGGTTCTTCGCGACCGCCGAGCATGCGGCCGACCGCCGCGCTCGCGCGCGAGTCTTGCTTGCCGACCTCAATGCCCGTCCCCAAGGGACATTCGTCGAACATGTCGACGGCATCGACTACCTCTGCGATGCAGATCCCGTGTTCCCGCAGCACCCGCATCGTTTTCTCGATGCGACGAGCCTGCTCGAGGGTTAGAGCACGTCGACGAGGGCCTGCGCAGTCGGGCGAGCTTCGGGCTCCGACTCGACACACTGCACCAACACGGCAAGCGCGACCGCGTCGAACTCGGGGCACCGCTCGCGAAGGCCTTCGAGGTCCAGGTCCCGAAGGGGCGGTGCACGGGTCGTCGGCGCGAGGTCGAACAACAGCTCGAGCGCGATCAACCCGAACGCGTACACGTCGGCCGGCGTACCGACAGCTCTTGCACCCAGCTCCGAGCACTCTGGCGCCATGTATCGTGGCGTGCCGAAGACGACCCCAGACTCGGTCAGCGCGGGACCATCGACGAGCGGTGGCTCGAGGATGGGCAGCGGACCCGGACGTACCGGCGCGGTCTCGGCCGACGCGGCTTCTGCAGGCTCGGGCCGCGCCGAACGAGGCGTGTCCAGCGGACCCGTGAACCCCGAGATGCCGAAATCGGCCAGCTTGGCCCGAGGGTTCTCGCCGTCGGTTTCGACGAGAATGTTCGACGGCTTGAGGTCGCGGTGGACGATGCCCAGGGCGTGCAGCGCAACGAGGCCTTCAGCAACGCCGCGCAGGACCGCCGAACACCACTCGATATCGCCGTAGCGCTCTTGATGCAGCTGCAGACTGCGCCCCTCGACCAACTCCATCACGAGGTACATGCCCGCGCTGTCGGACACCTCGACGTCTTCGATTGAAATGACGTTGGGGTGTTGCACCTTCGAGATGATTTGGGCCTCACGGGCGAAGCGAGCCATGTCGGCCACCCCCTGCGCCCGGAGTCGCTTGATCGCGAGCTCCCGGTCGTCGGACAACCGGCGCGCGAGATAGACGTCTCCCATGCCGCCGTGTCCCAGTGCCGACACGATTTCATAGCGCTGATCGATGAGCGTGCCGGTGGTCCAGGGCACCACCACGGTGCCGCTCGTGTCGAACGATGCCAGGGTGGCGACGATGTCGCTCGAGCGGCCCTCGATTTGGCGACGCAGGTCCTTGTTCAGGCGCTCGACCTCCGCGTTCTTCGCCTCGAGCAGCGCGAGGCGCTCGGTCAGCTCGACGTTGAGTCCATCCGCGCGCCGCAACGCGAACACGTGTTGACGCGACAGCGCGATGGTCTGCACGAGCGCGACAAAGCCAATGCCAAACGCGCCGCTGCGAACGTCTCCAAAGAGGTCGCCGTGGCCTGTCCAGGCCGCGAAGTCCGTCAGCGACAGAATGTGTGCCATCGGCCACGCCAGCGGAACGATCCAGCGGTGCACGGGCGCTTCGTGCGTGCGGTAGAGCCGAATGCCGACAATCGACTGATACACGCAGTTCGCGAACATCACCGCGATGGTCACCGGCGAGGCGTACGCGGTCAGCGTGAATGGGTTTGGCCAGATCGCGTACGCCAAGATCGGGATTGCCGTCCAGGCCCACCACCAACGCGGCAGCCGCCCCAAACCGCAGTAGGCGTGGATGAAGTACACGTTGGCCGTGGTGGTCACGATGAGCCCGATGCCCATGACCGCGGCGTCGTAGACCCCGAACACCGGCTGCAGAAGTCCGCAGACGAACGCCGGATACGTGACGCCGAAGATCGCCTCGATCGTGAAGTAGCCAGCCGCCACAGCCTTGCGGCGCGATGAGATGTAGACGACCAGATGCGCAAACCCGGTCAGGCAGAGGGAAACGAACCCGAACACCCCGAAGGCCCCGTTGAGCCGCCTGGCCCGAAGGAAGCCGGCGTCGCCGCCCGTCGTGGTGCTCAGCCGCGGGACCGAATCCAGCCAGCCCGCCTGGGTCCATGTCGACCGGACTTCGAGCCGAAACGAAAGGGCATTTTTGTCGGTGTGCTTCGCCGATAGCAACCACCGATGCGGGCCGAGGCCCCGGTACTGGCCGAAGGGCGGTGCGTCGAGCGGCTGCAGGCGCCGGCCATCGACGAACAGCTCGGCGTGGGCCAGCAGATGCGGAAGCGCCATCGTCAGGGTCCGCGCCCGCATGGACGGCGGTAGCGGTACCTCGGTCGATAGTGAATAGGTCGACGGCTGGGCCGGAACGTCGCCATCAACATGGGCCGGCAGCGTCACCTCGCGCGTGGTGAGCTCCGACGTGAACGTCCAGTGCTGGACGCGGACCACTTCCACGCCATCGGCATCGGCCCCCGTGCAGCCTCCGAGGAGCACGAGCATGACCGCTCCGATCCAGATCTGGACCAGCTTCCCCACGGCTTCGAATCAGTATGCGGGGCGCGGCGGTCGCGGTGCAACGACGTCCCTGCGTCATTGCGGGCCGTGGGCGCGCGAATACGCAAACTGAACAGTCGAAGGTCCGACAGCTCAGTGTACGGCAGCGGCCGTGCGATGACGCTCCGGTGACTCGCCGGTCCAGCTGTGGAAGGCCCGGAAGAACGAGTTCGGCTCTTCGTAGCCGAGCAGGAACGCAATCTCGTTGCACGGCAGGGCCGTTTTCAGGAGGTAGTGCTCGGCGAGGTCTCTGCGAACCTCAGCCAAGACGCCGTTGAAGTTGGCCTCTTCTCCGCGGAGTCGCCGCTGCAGTGTCCTCGGGCTCATCCCGAGGCGCGAAGACACGTCCGCAATGTTGGACCGGCCGCTGGGCAACGATTCGAGCAGCACCGCGCGGACCCGCTGGCGCGTGGTGGCCTCGGTTTCGAGTGACGCGAGCCGCCGCCGAAGCTCGGGCTCGAACATCGACCACATCGACTCGTTGCTGGTCAAGAAGGGGCGCGCGATCGCGTCGCGCGAGTACGCGATGCTGCCGGTGGTCGAGGGGACCAGTCGTACGCCAAAGTAGGCTTCGTATGCGGCCGCGTCCGTCGGCAGCTCCGGCAACCCGACCTCGACCGGCTTGATCGACTCACGCGTGCCCATGCAGGCCACGCGATGAATGAACGCGAGCTCCATCGCCGAGAGCGTTGCCGGCGGCGGCTCGGCGGCGTCGAGCCAGCGCAGCGTCGCCTTCAGCCCCCCGTCATCACGCGTATCCAGCTCGATGCGAACGGGTGCACACAGTTGTTTGTAGGTAGCGAGGCGATCCAACGCGACCGCGAGGTTCGGGCTGCACAGCGCGGCGAAGACCGGCGGTGCGAACGTCTCGGGAGACATGCGGCGCGCCGTCTCGAGGGCGGGATGCGCTTCGGGCGAAAGCGTCTCGACCGCCCGCCATAGGGCGAAGAACTCGGACGCGGTGACACGCGGGTCGCTCTGGACCAGCATGTCTTCGGGCAGCCCCGCGACGCGTAGCGCGTCGGCCGGGTTGATTCCCAAGTCACACATCACCGCTCGCCATGCGGAGGCAAGCCCGTAGTCCTTCGCGCCACTCATGCTGCTTTCACCTCACCAGCGTCGACGAGCTGGGCGAAGAAGTCGTTCATGGTTTCACCGAGCGGTCGGTAGGTCACGCCAAGCGCCTGCCGGCTCTTGGTGTTGTCGCCCTTCCAAGGATAGTTGATGTTGCGCGACACCACCTTGCGCGTCAGCACCTCGTTCATCATCGGGCCGAAGAGCCAGATCAGCCACTTGGGAAGCACGCGGGCAGGAATCGGGTAGTTCGCGCCGTAGGTTGGCCGCAGCGCCTCGGCCATCTGCGGGTACGAGGTGTCGTGACCCGAGATGACGTGGCGGCCCTGCGCATCGGCAACGAAGCCCGCCCGCAGATGCGCCTCGGCAAGGTCGCGCACGTCGACCACGCCAAAGCCGAGGTCGGGCACGCCAGCCTTCATCGTGCCGTCGCCCATCTGCTTGATGATGTTGAAGCTCTCCGAGCCGCCGTGAATCTTGAGACCGGGGCCGAGCACCAGCGACGGGTTCACCACCACCAGGCGCCAGCGCGACTGTGCGTCGGCGATTTCCCACGCGGCTTTCTCGGCACGCGTCTTCGAGTACGAGTAGGCCTGGTGCTCGAGCGAGCTGCTCGTGTTCCACACCTCTTCGTCGAACACCCCGCGCGGCGTGGACTGCAGGTCGATGTTGTCGCCGTAGATCGCGGCGCAGCTGCTGGTGAGCACCACGCGCGTGACCGTGTCCGCAGCCTCGACCGCCGCGAGCAGGTTCCGGGTGCCCTGCTCGGCCGGCTTGACCAGGTCCTCCATCGGGTCCTCGACGTCGATCTTGAAGGGCGACGCGGTGTGAAAGACGACGCCGCAGCCTTGGACCGCTGCGTGAAACGAGCCTTCTTCGAGCAGGTCGGCGTGGAAGAACTTCAGCGTGCCCGGTGCCGTGGCTTCGACCGCCCGCAGGTGGGCGAGCTTGGCTTCGTTGTTGGGGTCGCGGACCGTCGCGTGCACGGTCAGGCCTTCCTCGAGCAGTCGCTTGACCACCCACCCGGCCACATAGCCGGTGGCTCCGGTGACACAAACAGGGAGATTTCGGTCGATTTCGAGTTCGGGCATGGCGATGTCCTCGCACCCCCAGCATGGGCCTTCCCCCGCGCCAGTCCGCCATCGACTACTGCCAACGCGCAATCCGATCACGCCACGCCGAGGTCCGGACACGCCAGAGTGCGCGTTATCGCGCCGCGGTGGCGTCGAAGACCGGCGACATCGAGCGCTCCGGTCTTCGAGCACCGTGAAGAGCTCCTCCCGAGCCGCGACGCGACGGGTCGCGGTCGCGTCGGCGAGGTGACCTCGCAGCCCGTGGTCCAACTCATCGCGACGCTTCGCTCGCCTAGGTCTGCGCCTCGAGCCACGCGACCGCGGACGCCCGATCCGAGAACACCTTTTTGCGCAGACCCGGGTTTGGCCGCAGCCAGTCGACTGCCGTTAGATACCCCCGCACCAGTCGCGACGTGATCACGTACGCCGCTGCGCCGACCTTGTCTTGAATCAACACCCGGTTCGTTGCGCGCCATGACGCCAGGACCCGCCGCAGCTCCGAGTCGAAGCCCTGCACCTCGGAGAAGTCGAAGATGATCCTCCGCGGCGACGGCCACGACTCGAACACCGCAGCCAGCTCGGCCAGGCACGCCTTCAGCTCCGCCCGCCGCGTCTCGCCACGCCACCACAGCACGGCGATCGGCGCGTGCGTGGTCTGATCGATCCCGTACTCCATCGGGTGGCCTCACCCTACCCGTCCGCGCCGCCGGCCCCAAGGCTTCGATCGGGACGGCAAGGGAACGCCGGAGGACCACACACCTCAAAGGAACTCGGAACGACACGTGCCGAACGCTATGGTCCGGTTCGTGTTCCTCGGCACCGCCCTGCTGACCGCTTCGCTCGCCGCCCCCGCGGCCCCCCCGCGAACCGAGTCGCTCATTCCAAGCACGCGGTACACGCTGAAAAACGGGCTGCGCGTGGTCCTGCACGAGGACCGCAGCCAGCCGCTGGTCGCGGTTCGCGTACTCTACCAGGTCGGGCATCGCGACGACCCACCGGGTCAACAGGGCTTGGCACACCTGCTCGAACACAACCTGTTCGGCGTGACGAAGCATCTCGAGATCCCGGTCTCGTCGGAGCTCGCACGCATGCACGCCATCGGGGCGAATGGGACGACGGAGGACGACGTGATGCAGTTGTTCGAAGTGGTCCCGAGCACCAGCGTTCGCGCCGCCATTCGACTCGAATCCGAGCGGATGGGTCACGCGCGTTTCAAGTTCGACAAGGTGGAGGATGAGAAGCGCATCATCATCCGCGAGCTTGCCGAGCGTCGCGACAACCTGCAGTGGGGGGCGGCACTTCAAACCGCCCTGCGGACGCTCTACCCAACAGCCCATCCGCTGCATCCGTCCACGGGAAACACGCTCGCTCCGATCACGCTGGGCGACGTCGAGGAGTTCGACCGGTGGGCCATCACGCCAAGCAACGCGGTCCTGGTCCTCGCCGGCGACCTACCGAGCGATACCGAGGACCGCATCGAGCAGTACTTTGGCCGCCTGCTCCCGGGCCCGGACGTCTCCAAGTCCGAGCTACCTCCGGTCGAGTTTGCGAAGACGGTGCGCAAGGAGATCCGTGGCGCCGCCGGGACGGAGGCACTGACGCTGCTCCTGTGGCCATTGCAGGAGCATGATGCAGCCGTCGCCGTCGTCACGAACGCCGTGCTCACGCGTCGCTTCTCGCGTCGAAATGCACTCGCGCCAGGCAACCGCTCGGACGCAGTCCACAACATGACCCTTCCCCTCAGATTTGGAGGGCGGACGTTCGGGCTCGCATCCATCGGCGGCGGCCGAGCGTCACGCGAGCTCCTCGAAGCCGAGCTCCGTGCCGCGCTGCTCGAGATGGTCGAACACCCGCCCACGACGGACGAGCTCGAAGCTGCGCTGAAGCGACGGCGCGTCGCTGCGCTGTCACAGCTGGACTCGCTCGAGGCACGGGCCGAGTTCCTCGCCCGAAGCGAGGCCAACGGCGCGCCACGCGACGAAATCAGCTCGAGCAGTGTCACGCCTGCACACGTTCGACGGTTCGTCGATACGCAACTACTCCGGGCGCCGAGTCTCGTCGTCCTGCAAACGCCGCCGTCCGGCCGATGAAGCGCATCATCCTCACGCTCGTCCTCGCCGCGGCCGCTTGCAGCAACGGCAAGCTGATGCGCTACGTCCCGCCGAACACGCAGACGGATCTCGCGTTCGAACCGGCAACACCACAACGAACCCAGCTCGACAACGGCATCGGCGTCCTATCGTCGACATTCGAACACCCTGCCACCACGACGCTCGCGCTGGTCTTCGGCCATGGATACGTTCACGACCGGGTTCCGGGCACAGCGAAGTTGTTGGGCGAGTGGCTTCAGCTCGAAGCCGACACGAACCTCTCGCCCGGACTCGACGCGGTGGGGGCGGCGGTCTCGACCAGCGTGGGCACGACGTCGACCCGCGTGATGGTGACCGTCGAACATCGAGACGTGCCGGCCGCGATGGAGGCCCTCGCGCAACTCCTCATTCAGGCCGACAGCGAGCTCGCCTTCGAGACGGCTAAGGGGCGCCGGCTGGGCGCGCTCGCGAGCCGCCGAGGGAATCCGGCCGCCCTCGCGCGCCTGGCGATGGTCCAGTCCACCCACGGGCCTTCCGACGTCGGCGTTCGACAGCCTAGGCTTGGGAACGTCGGCCTCCCTAACGTCGATTTCCTTCGACGACCTCAAGGCCGCGCGCAACGACATGGTCACCAGCGCCTCGGCCTGTTGGCTCATCGTGGGCCCGCACGAGCAAGAGACCGCGCGCGTGGGCCGAGGCCACCACCGGCAGCTGGGGCAACCGGCGTCCCCCAACGGGCACGACCATCCCCGTGACGAGAGAGCCTGGCGTGGTGACGTTCGTGCCTCTTCGCGGCTTGAACACGGCCACCGTCCTCGTTGGGACCCGCGTGCCGCCCCACCCCACGCTCACGATGCAACTCGTGGCCGCGGCTGCAGCGGGACGGTCGAACCACGTCATGCGCGAGCTTGCCCAACAAACCTATGGGGCGCACTTCGCTGGCCTCGACGACGGTCCACTCAGCGTCTTGGGCCTGAGCGCTCGCGTCCCGCCCAAGCATGCGAAAGACGCCGCGGGGTTCATGGTCCGCTCCTTCGGCGAAGTGCGGACCTTGACCGAGTGGCAGCTCGACTACGGCACGACGCGAGGCATCGCGAGTGCATACGCTCAACGTGGCCTCGCCATGGCACACCTCGTTCGCCTGCACGAAGCGTTCGAACGAGGCTACACGTTTGCGGTGGGCGCTCCCTTTCAAACGCTCCCGACGATGCCAGGACCCGAGCAAGTCATGCAGGCCTACCGGACGCACTTCCTCGTGAAGCAGCTGCACGTGGTCATCGTCGGCGACCCAGACATCGTCGGGCCTCAGCTGAAGACGGTCACGCACGTCGTCCGGACACCCGAGGAGCTCCTTGGGCCCCAGCTGCCCCCACCCGAAGACGTCGCGGCCCCAGTCCGGAGCGAAAGCGAGGGCACACTGTCTCCTTTCGAGCCGACAGACGCCACGGCGGTCGACTGACTCACCCAGCGGCGACGCCATCGGCCGCCTACGCAGATGCACCCGACATCGAGCGCTCGTGACGCGAGCGCCGATCTGCGTCGATTTCACGATTTTCTCACGCGGGTTCGACGGGGTCTCGACGGGGCGAACGTCAGGCTGAGGGAGAGGTTCATGCAGGTTCGAACGTGCTTCCAGTGGCTACTCCCCGTCTCTTGCCTGGCGTTGTTCGCCTGCGAAGACGACCAACACGAACCCGTGTCTCCTGAGGCGCTGGAGGCACTGCCCGAGGTTGCGCCCTCGCCGTTGGACAACCCGCTCTCCACGGAGAAGGTCGAGCTCGGACGCTTGTTGTTCTGGGACCCGCTCCTCTCCGGCAACGAGGACGTGGCGTGCGCGACGTGTCACCACCCCGACTTCGGCTACGGTGACGGTCTCGGCGTTTCCATCGGCGTGGGAGGGCGCGGGCTCGGACCCGACCGCCTGCGCGACCCGAACGTGCCCCTCGTGCCGAGGAATGCTCCAACCGTGCTCCACACTGGGTTCAACGGATGGACCGGGATGAGCGCGCCTCCGGATCCCTCACTCGCCCCCATGTTCTGGGACAACCGCGAAGTCAGCCTCGAAGCGCAGGCCTTGGGCCCGATCCGGTCCGACGTGGAGATGCGCGGCGACGCCTATCCCGAGGATGAGGCGGTGGCTCGTGTCGTCGAACGCATCGCCGCGGTTCCCGAATACGTGACCTTGTTTGCCGAAGCGTTCGAAGAGGACCCGATGGTAGCCGTGAGCGAGCAGAACCTCGCGCGCGCCATCGCAGCGTTCGAGCGCCACCTGTCCCGCCCCAACAGCCCCTATGACCGCTGGTTGGCGGGGGACGAGGCTGCCCTCACACCGAGTCAGCGGCGGGGCCTCGACGCATTTCACGGGATCGGCTGCGCCGAGTGCCATTCGGGGCCGATGTTCTCGGATTTCGAGCTCCATCGCCTGAACGTTCCCGACCAGCCTGGCATGGATGACGAAGGCGACGGCCAACGCCAGTTCCGGACTCCCACGCTCCGCAACGTCGCCTTGACCGCGCCCTTCATGCACAGCGGCCGCGTTCGGACGCTGGGCGATGCCATCGAGTTTTACGACGATCTGGAGGGACCGAACCTCGATCCCCTCGCGGAAGACATGGACGTGGACGGTGACGATGAAGACGACATCGAAGCATTCCTGCGCGCGCTCACCGACGACGAGATCGAACGCCAGATTCCGCAGACGGTTCCCAGCGGTCTGACGCCCGGTGGCGACATTGGCTCCTGAGTCCGTATGGCGGACCGCCGTGATACCGTTGGTTCACGGCCCCGCCTCGATCGCCATGCGTGTACTCGTCATCGAGGACCACCTCGACATCGCCGACAACATTGCCGACCACCTCATGGCGCGAGGGCACGCTGTCGAGCTCGCACCCAACGGCTTGGGTGGTCTTCATCTGGCGGTGACCGAGGTCTATGACGCCATCGTGCTAGACGTGAACCTCCCGGGCATGGATGGCCTCACGGTCTGTCGTCGGCTGCGAGAATCCACGAATGCGTCGATCCCGATCCTGATGCTCACGGCCAACGACACGCTCGAAGATACGTTGGCCGGTTTTGAAGCAGGCACCGATGACTATCTCGCCAAGCCGTTCTCGCTTCGAGAGCTCGAGGCACGGTTGCTCGCGTTGACGGCCCGGCGCCGGACCGAGACCAAGCGGCTGCAGGTCGGCGACCTCGTGCTCGATCTGGGCACCCACGAAGTGACGCGCGCGGGCCAGTCGATCACCCTGAACCGTATGGGGGTCGCGTTGCTGGCCGAGCTGATGCGAGCCTCCCCGAACGTGGTCAAGCGCGACGCCTTGCTGCATACGCTCTGGGGAGACCAGCCGCCGGGCAGTGACGTGCTTCGCAGCCACGTCTACGCACTTCGTCGTGCGATCGATCGACCCTTCTCGGCCCCGCTGCTCCACACCGTACACGGTTCGGGCTGGCGGCTGGCGCCGTGAGACCGATGCGAAGCCTGCGCGTCCGCTTCGTCCTGGCCTTTGCGCTGTTCGGCGCGCTGCTGACCTCGACGTACGGGGTCCTGACGTGGATGGCGGTACATACCGCCGAAGACTTGATCATGGAGCGATGGCTCGACGCCGAGGTCGAGCACGTCGAGCGGCAACACGCCGAACGGGGCGCGTTCTTGCTTCCGAGGGGTCGGTTCATCGGTGGTACGACCGAGACCACTCAACTTCCGGTGGGGCTTCGCGATCGCGTTGGCGCACTGCCCCTCGGAGCCCACGAGGTCAAGGGAGAGGGCGAGGCGCAATGGAAGCTGAGGATTCTCCAGCCAAGCGCCGAGGGCCCTCGCGTGTTCCTATACGTCAACGAGAACGACCTCGAGGCGAGTGAAGCGTTCGACGAACGCGTCGATGGCTTGATTCTCGGGTTCTCGATGCTGGTCGCCCTCGTCGGAGCCATCCTCGGCATGCTGACCACGCACCGCGTGATCGCACCGCTGCGACGCCTAACTCGGGCAATCTCTTCGCACGAGCCCGATGAACCGCTTCCCCAGCTTCGCCCGCTCGTTTCCGATGATGAGCTCGGGTCCTTGGCCGAGGACATGGAGCGCGCGCTGGGCCAGCGTGCAGCGTCTGCACGCCAGGAGCAACTCTTCGGCCGCTACACCAGCCACGAACTCCGCTCCTCCTTGGCCGTCGCCAGCGGCGTATCCGAACTGTTGTCGGACTTGGACGAGCCTCGGCTCGCTCGCCCTCTGGCTCGCCTGGACCGCTCGATTCAGGACATGCGCGGTATCATCGAGACCTGCCTTTGGCTCGCGCGAAGCCAGGGTCAGATGCCGCCGCCCGAATCCGTGGAGCTCGAGCCGCTGGTCGACGAGCTCGCCCAACGGCTTGGGGGACGAGCCAGCCCGGCGGTCACGCTCACCCTCGAGGTGCCCAGCGGCGTATTCGTTCACGCACCGCGACTCGCCCTGCGCATGATCCTGACCAATCTGCTCAGCAACGCGCTGCGACACACCGTCGAGGGACAGATTCGGGTCCTCCACTCCCCCGAGGGCGTCGAAGTCGTGGACACCGGCCCTGGGATCCCCGCCGACATCCTGACACGAATCACCGAACCGTACGTTCGAGGCCCCGGTGATGGACACGGCTTGGGTCTTGCCATCGTGCACGGGCTCTGCGGACGGCTCGGCTGGCAGCTCGAAGTCGAAAGCGTGCTCGGTGAAGGAACGACCGCGCGCATCCTGCTGGACTCCACGTCGTCGGTGCCGTCCTGACGCGCGACAAGTCTTGCTGAGGGCATTCGCTGCGCGGCGAAGCGGAGACCATCAGACACGCGAGTGACCTCGCACTTACGAACGCCGAGATGTCGCGCTCCGCGATCGTCGTATGGCGAAATTCACCTTGACGCTTCTGGGTGTAGCGCTAGTTTGGCGGCGCAACGATGAACGCTCCCGTCCAGCACGATGCCGCTCGAATGTCCGCCTCGGTCGCCCCCGCGTCCCTGAGCTGGTCGAATTCGTCGGTTGCGTGTGACAGTCGAGCGTCAGCCTAGCGAACACGACGGCACGCTCTCCCCGCTCCCCGCTCCCCGCTCCCCGAACGGAGAGGGAGGCGGAGACGGAGACGAAGAGGGATGCGTCGCGTAGCGCCTCTCGAGGCACTGCGAACGGTACTCGTGCGCACAACAACTGGATGGTGAATCCCGGAGGGGTGACCGAGTGGAAGGGTGTCGGCCTGCTACGCCGTGGCCTGGCTAACCCCAGCGAGAGTTCGAATCTCTCCCCCTCCGCTCCGGAAGGTGGCCGAGTGGCAAGGCACTCGCTTCGAACGCGACGGTCTCGGATCGCCCAGCGGGGGTTCGATCCCCTCACCTTCCGCCATCGCTCGCTCCACGTCTCTCCTTCGCTCGTCGTGAAGGGTTCGACGGACGCTTCGAGGCCGCGCTCTGGCGACGGCGCTGGTCTCCAAAACCGGCGCGCTGGGTTCGACTCCCAGGCGGCCTGCCCACCACTAAGGAACTTCTTCATCATGAAACTTCGAACGCTCAACCTCGCCGCATTCAACTCCCTGACCAAGTACCCCTCGATCCCGACGTATCACCCACTAGACCCGGAGAAGCGAGGCGTACTCATGGATCCGCCGGTCCCGTTCGCAGGTGAAGTCATCCTCACCGAGAAGGTCGATGGAACCAACACACGAATCGTGTGCCTGCCCGACGGCGACTTCGTGATCGGCAGTCGTGGGGAGTTTCTGCATGCGAGGGGGGACCTCATTCACAACCCCGCGCTGGGCATCGTCGATGCCGTGCGCGACGCAGCAGAGCACATCGTCGGGTCCGAGTCGTTCGAACACGTCACCGTATTCTACGGCGAAGTGTTCGGCGGCAGGGTCACCCGGGCAAGCCCGCAGTACACCAGCGACCGCGCGGTGAGCTTCCGGCTCTTCGACGTCGCGGTCTTCCCCGACGCCGAAGCCCGGCTGCACATGTCGAACGAAGCCATTGCAGGCTGGAGAGAGGACGGCGGCCAGGCTTTTGTGGGTGAGGAGCGCCTTGCCACGCTCGCGCGTTCTCTCGACCTGAAGCTCGCACCCCGAATCGATGTCGTCTCGACGATGCCGAGTTCCATCGAGCAGGCGCACGCGTTCCTCGAAGCGCGGCTCCCCGCGACGCGCTGCGCCCTCGACGAGGACGCCGGCGGCTCTCCCGAGGGCCTGGTCGTGCGAACCCCGGATCGCTCGCGAATCGCAAAGCTGCGGTTTGCCGACTACACGCGGACCCAAAAGCAGAAGCGCCGTTAGTCCGAGGAGCGGTCAGCACGGCTGGCCGCTCCTCTTCGATTCCGCAAGATCCAAACGGGCGAACGCAGCAAAGCGCCCTGCTGACGGGGTCGTTCGATGGGACGCCCCCGTTGCCCCCCACATCCGGACAAGATGCCCGCGTGAACACAGGAGGATGGCTGTCGAATCTGGGGGCACTCGTGCTCTTCCTTACCGCGTGCGACGCCAAACAAGCATCGGTCAAGGCATCGGCCGAACCGGTAGCGTCGAGTCCGCGCGCTCGGCCGCCCCTTCCGGTAGAGCCGATTCGCACGGCGCAGCGACCGGACCTCGCATCGCTCCAGCGCGCCACGCCCACGCGGCTGCTCGACCCCGGGGCCGAGCCCGCAGCCGTTCGACACGCGACCAACGCCCGAGGGGATTGAGGCGGTGCTCTATGCGTCCGAGGGGAAGAACCTCAAGGCGTGGTTACACCGCGGCGAACCGGGCGCGCCGGTCCTCGTTTACCTCTCGCCAAGATCACCCCGAAGGCGGCACGATTCTTCTCTCCAGCGCATGATGGGGTCGGCGCCGAGGTTCGCGGAGACGCCGGTGGTCGGCAGACCTACGTGCGGATGTACGCGACACCAGACGCATCGATGACCTTCGCCATCGCGCCTGCAGACGCCCCACAGATCCACGCGATCGTTTCATCGCTTCAGCCGCAGACCCAGTCGTGCCGCGACGGTTGGGCGCGACGTCGGTCCCGAGCCGTAAAGTGGCCGTACCAGCCCATCAGCACGCCGACGGAGCCGAAGAAGGTCGCTAGAACGAGGGATGATGTCCACGGCGGCACGTCGGTGCCTGCGGCGACGAGGCCGAGAAGCGCGACGAGGCCGATGCCATGCGCACCGACGAGGCCCTTGAGCCAGCCGGGCGCTCGATCGAGATGGGTCTTGTTTGCCCCGGAGCCGCGGGATGGCGCGACTGGGGAACACGCAAGTGTGAGGACGAACGCGCCGGCGTATAGCGCGACCGGAGACATGCCGGTGGCATCCCGCCCGAGGATGAGCGAAACGACGAGCAGGAGAAGCGCGGCGACGTAGGCGAGCGTCAACGTTGCAGCCAAGACGACGACCCACGTCGGGCGACGAAGCGGCGGTCTGTTCGACGTCGACACCGACACGAACTCTAACAGCCCGTACTGGTCTTCGGCGCTGCGCCTCCGCGATTCGCCCACGAGAAGCCCCTGCTCCGGCCGCGAGTGCGGTCAAAGGCAGGGGCACCGTCTCGATCGAATCTGAGACTAGGCTTCGCCTTCAGAGCTCTCGCCCTTGTCGCCTTGAGCGGAGAGTTCTTCGTCGATTGCGGACTGCACGGCGTTGATCTCGTCGCGCATCGTCTTGACGGTCTTCTTCATGCGCTCGACCTTCAGCTCGAGCGTACGCTCGACCTCGAGGGACGCGTAGTGCTCGTCTTTGATCGCTTCGTCGACGTGCAGCAAGAGCGTGAGGTCGGCTTCGGAGAGGCCGTGGTGGGTCTCCTCGTCGTGGACGATCTCGGCCAGCTCCATGTCGGTGGCCAGGGTCCGGCCGACCTGCTTCATGAAGGCGTTGTTGTACGTGGCCTCGATGTCTTCCACCTGCTCTTCGATGAGCGCCGCGTTGGCGTAGACCTCAGCAATGTCGACGGCGAGTTCCTTGTTGCGGAAACTCTTGACGCCGTCGGCCAGGTACAGCTGCCAAACCTCTTTGCGATAGAACGGCGTCAGCACGGCCGGCTTGAACTCGAACGAGTCCTTGTGCGCCTCGTGCGACTCGTCGAACTTCGCGTACATGTCATGGCAGCCCTCGGGCGGCTTGGTCGGATGCTCCGGATCATCGGCGACCGCAAACTCGTCGTGCAGGCATTTGACGACCTTCTCGTCCTCTTCGAGCTTCTCGAAGAAGTCGTGAAAGGTCTTCTGCATCGGGCCGAGGTTCTTACCGGGCTCGGTCTCGTCGATGCCGCCGAGGTCCTTCTCGATGGAAGCCTCCTGCTCGATGTTCGCCGTCAGCTCGCGCTTGAAGTCCTTGAGAAGCGAGACGTACTCCTGCTTCTCGCGCTCGGTGTCTTGACACCGCTGCAGCGCGGTCGCGGCGTAGAGGCCGACGAAGATCAGCGCAAAATCGATCGACTTGTCGAGGATGAGCTCCCACGCTCCCCCTCCGCCGCTCGCTTCGGCCCGCTTCGCACGCTTCTTGGCCGCGGCGGACTGGAAGCCCGGGCTGGCCGGCGCGGGTGCTTGCTGCTGCGGCGGATACTGCGGCTGCTGTGGTTGGCCCATCTGGTGCTGGGGATATTGTTGCTGGCCGGGATCCTGCGGCTGCATGGACCGCACTCTAGCGCTCCTTCACGACGACCGTGCACCATGAGTGTGTCCCGGCGCTGCGCTGCCGCGACGGGGCTCGAATCCGCAGGTTCGCATCGTTCCGGTCGGGCTCGCACCGGCGAGCGCTCGATTTTGCTCTACTCAACCGGCGGCTTCGAGGGACGCAAGGACGGCCGCCTCCACCCGCGCGGCCTCCGACGCCGAGAGCACACCGTCCCGCGGCTCGACGTCCGCCTCGGCCACGAGCGCGCAGAAGCCAGGGTCGGCGAACGCCTCTTCGAGCAGCAACTCGGGGTCGTGATCGACCTGTACCATGGAGACACCGTCGAACTCGGCCGCCGTCTTACCGAGATACGACATCGTCGACGCGACCATGATGTCTTGCGAGCACGGAGCGTCGAGGTCGCACACTTCGAGGGACGGGAGCGGCGGCGACTCGGCACGCGGCGCCTCGAACGAGTCCGGAGTGGACGCAGGCGTCGGCGTGGGCGCCACCGGAGCCGGCAGCGCGGGGCTCATGCAAGCGGTGCTCAGGGACGCGAACGCTGCGAAGAAGGCCAAGCGAGTGAACATGGCACCGAGGTACTTCCAACCTCACGCCAGTCCGTGTCCCCCACGGAACCTCTTCGAGATTCCGGGGGGTTGCCTCGATTTACGTGCGCGAGATCGCAGCCTGGGGAACGTTGCAACGTGCGACGTCGTGCAGCGCTTCACCGCGGGCGTCCCGCTACGGCCACGGCTTGCACGCCACCAGCTCGCCGTCTTCTTGGTTCGAACCCGTCATGAGCCCTTCGAGACCATCACCGCCCGCGGCGGGGCCGAGGATCGCACTCACGTCCCACCCCTCCCCGCCGTCGGACGCCGGAACGGACGCGAAGATCGCGAAACCTCCGATCGGATGCAGCGAGAGATCGCCACACGGCTGCCACTCCGGAGGGTCCGGAGCGTCGCCCAGCGGCACGCATACGCGGCCGCTCACGTCCTGTTCACCGCCGTAGTGATCGACGAACAACCCAAACGTGCGTCCGTTGGTCTCGCAGACCCAGATCCCCTCGTAGTCCTGGGGCTCGAATACCGCAGGGCCACCGCTCGACGAGCCGTCTTCACCAGCGCCCGAGGTCGTAACCGGACTCGTCATCGTGGGCGAGTCCTCGGCGCCGCCGGTCGACGAGGCCATCGTTGCGCCGGTCGTGCTACCGCCGCCTGACGAACTGCCATCGCCACCTCCGCTCGGGTCGGGCTCGGCGACCGCAGGTCCGCACGCAACACCGAACCCCGCCATCATGATCAACGCCCAACCCATACCCCCAGCGTATCAACCATGCAGCTGCGGCCAGCTGGCGTATTCGTGCCGAGCCCTACGCCACGGTCAGTCTTCATTGCGTTCGATCAAAGGTCGCCGTGCAACGTGCTCGAAGAACGCCGGCGGCGCGGTTAGGAACGCCACGTCTTCGTGGCCGTCACACATGCACGAGGTTTCCGGCCTGTCGTGGTCGTACGTGACCATGAGCAGTCCAGTCGCCGCATCGCCGTGCACCATCGAGAGCACCGGCTCGTACTCGCACGGGTTGTACGCATCGATGTCGAACGCTTCGTCTTCGTCGGGCTCGTAGTTTCCCCCCTCGTTGAACCAGGGGGCCGACTCGTTGAAGAACAGGTTCACTTTGCGAACGCGCGCAATGATCTGACCGTCGGCCCAGAACACTTCCACCGGACGCGTCTTTGCGTCGAGCGCATCTGGAGCCTCGAAAGCGTAGCCGGCGTACTCGTTGTCTTCGTCGGGCAGGTATACGTCGAGCGCGGGCAGCGAGCGCCACGATTGGGCGGCGAGCTTGGCGTTCACGGTCTCGGCGGTGCGCTGAATCTGGCGATGGAACTTCGCGCAGGCGTAGGGGTCCTCCTCGAGCGCCTCGGTGATCGCCCACGCGTCGTAGAGTTCGTCCACCGACGAGGGCGTCTTTACCGTGACGCCGTTCCAATCGAGGTAGAGCCTCTCGTATTCTCCCTGCCCACCCGCACTGAAGTCGGTGCGCACGCGGAGGACCGTCGAGCCGTCGGCCGCGATCGCGGGCGTTCCTCCACCCGCACTGAAGTCGGTGCGCACGCGGAGGACCGTCGAGCCGTCGGCCGCGATCGCGGGCGTTCCTTCCACGTGGACCGCAAACGGGCACTCCATTGCGGTGTAGACGTCGAGCTCCGGGTCGAGGTCCGAGACGACGATCCGGGGCATCGCCGCTGGGCCTTCGGGCGCCGGCCGAAGCTCGGGGTCGGTCTCGGGCGCCGGCGGCGGTGCCAGCGTCCCCGGCATCACCGCTGCGCCCTCCGCGAGCAGCGCTGCGTCAGCCACCTCTGGGAACGACTCCACTTCGAGCGGAGCCGTGCATGCGGCAAGCATCACGGCGAACAGGGCGACGACACATCCACGGGGCACACCTCTAGGAAGCCCGAGCGACCCCGTTCATTCCCAAGGCGCCGCTTCAAATCCCGATGCTGTGGAGCGAAATCGCGTCGTCGTTCCGCTCTGTCCAGTAGAGCGCCGTCTCCTGCGTGATCGCCATCTGGGCGCTCGCCCGAGGCAGCGACGCGTGCGGTCCACCCGTGGTGCTGCCGCATCGGCCCCGGTCCCGGCCGAGGAACCCGAGCTGCTCGACGTGCTCGTGGTCTCATCGGTGTCGGTCACCCCAAGGGTGCGTCTGCCCCACAGGCGATCAGGCTGGACGACGTCACGCTCATCACCGCCACATTTCCAGCGCGCCCCATCGCCACCATCTCGGCCTGACGCTGGCCCGCTCAGCCTCCTCGTCCCCCTCTGCTCTT
>CAYSPB010000007.1:0-48642 GCA_964432695.1 uncultured Nannocystaceae bacterium | reverse complement strand
GAGCGGCGAAGGTTCGCCGCTAGCTCTGCTCCGCAAATGCTGCCTCGGCGTCACCACCATCCACGTAGTGGGGCCATTCGACACCAAAGAAATCGTGTGCTTCGAAACTACCGTCGCCCTGGGACAGAAGCAGCACCCAGTCCCGCTCCGGCGTCCCGTCCGCATTCGGGACACCATCGGAGGGAATGGTGATGTCCGTGAGCCCGTCGGCGTTCCAATCGATGAGCTGGGCGCCATACCAGTTCATCCAGAGGTTCGCGTGAGGCGAGCCTGCAAACGTGAACGCCGCTGGAAGAGCCTCGTACCCGGCACCCGTGTTCTGGTAGATGCGTAAGACGGCGCTTTGGCCGACTACGGCTGCGCAATCCGGTACTCGAGACGCGTACCCGCCTCCCGTGTCCGCAACTTCGGCGCCGATTGCCGCATGGTTGGCGAGCGTGTCACCTCCCGAAAGCTCAACGCGCACAAGATCGAGGAGACCGTCGCCGTTGAAGTCGATCGAACGGTCCCGGCTGAGCCCCGCACCCAGCAGCGGTGCCCCTTGCCCCGGTGGATTCGCAGCGGCCTGTTTCGATGCGACGAGGCCATTGTTGCAGAAGCGGTCCGCCGTCCGCTGGTACCGATCGCGCGGCAGGACTTCGGTTGCTGACAAGTCCCAGTCTCCCGTGGACGAGTCGCGTTCCACAACCCGATAGCCGATCCGCGAAGCCTCCGAGATGGTGTAGGTGGATGCATCCCGATACGCTTCGCTGGTCGGAAACGCCGTGGGCTCTGGGTGGTCGCTGAACCGCGGGATTACGGCTAGCACTTCTGTCCCGCGTTGGTGCGGTAGGACCGTGTATTCATCGTGCGAAGAGCACGCCACGCCCGTATCCTCCACGTCCCATCCGTACTCGGCTAGCGGGGTATTTGCGACATCACGCGTCTGCCAAAGATGCCACCGAGACGACTTGTAGCCATTTCCCTGACACACGAAGAGATCATCTCGTCCGTCACCGTTGTATTCGAGCGTCACGACCGCGTACGCAGGAGCGTCCACGGGGAGTGGGTAGTCGACGTAGTTGAAGTCGAGATGTCCCGGCCCATCAGGGTCTTCCCAATCCGAGATCGGTACCGCGACCCGGAGCAACGTAGCGATGCTCACCCCCCAGGGATCGAGCCCGTCATCGAGGGCCGACTCCGTCGCGACCGGGACGAGTAGCTGATCGACGGGCGTATCCGTACTGAACTTGATTCGCGAGATACCGAGTTGCGGTTGAACCTGGTGGAATCTACCACTCAGCGCACTTCCAACGCCCAACCGAATGAGGTTCCGAAACGTCTCGAACTGACCAACGCTGTCGAACAGGTCGTCGTCGAACCGGCCACGGTAACGTGCCAAGAAATCCTGGAAGTCGAACGTCGGCCAATCGATCCCGGAGTCGAGATACCGTGCATGCTCGATTGGTTCGCGAACGTCCGTAACGACCCTCGGCCAGCCGCCAGGCCGAGTACTCTCGTGTGAACTCAGGAACGCGTACGCCCCGTTCACCCGGTACAGGTCTTCCGCCGCGTCGAACACGAGAATGTCCGTGGCTGAATCCCCGTTTAGGTCCGCGATTGCAGCCGTCCCGCGACTGGCCAATCTCTCGGTGGTACCAAAACCGCCAACCCATTCGTTGAGTGGCGCACTGGTTTGGAGGATGGAGGCGTCAACCCCAGAGGCGTTGCCATCAGTCCACTCGAACGTGGTCGAGGGCAACGCAACGCCGGCAGCATCGTATCTGGTGACACTGGACAGCACGCTCTGCAAGGTGTTGGGGTGGACGTCGTAGTCGAGGGCATACCTGCTGACGACGGCGCCATTTGGCCCTTCGGAACGCACCTCCGTGACACGCTGCGTAACTTCGTACCGTTCACCACGGATATAGCCTTCACGACGATCCGGCCGCGTTTCCGTCTCGAAGATGACCTTGCGCCGCGGGGCCTCTTCTGTGGACCCGTCTCCGCCATAGTAGATAGATGCGAGAATGATCTCGTGGTTGGGGTACTCGGACCAGTTGTAGGCCATCCGGTTCCCGAACGCATCGGTGATGGACTTGAGCAACCAGCGCCCTCGTACGGAGTCGTAGCCTCGGAACACGTGGGTTTGCCCATCGGCCGTGTCCAGCTCCCAGATTGCATGGCTGGTGGAGTCGTCGAGGGTTCCAACCGCCAGCCGGAGCCGTACCGAAAGACTGGTCTCGAGACGATAGGTCGAACCAGTCTGCCCGTAGACCCCAGTATCCAGGACGAGACGCTCACCGTTGAGGCAAACGGGATCCCGCTCGTCCATATGCAGTTCTTCGTAGTAGCCGTCCTTGGCGAGCGTCCGTTGGCACCGGTGGACCTGGGCGGCGGCATCCACGGAGAACCCACGTCCGTAGATCCCGTTGCCACCTTGGCTCGTGTAGTGCAGCGCCAGGGAGGGAGCAAACCCGTTCGGACCCGGAGCGACGTCGAGCGGAATCGAGTAATGGGCTGCGCCCTGCGAGTCCACCCATGAGCGACTTGGCAGTGCACCAACCGACTCCGACGGCGCAAAGTCGATAGGGGTGCCCCGGAGCTGGGACAGCTCGGTGACCCAAGACCCTCGGCTCCCCTGGCTTTCGATATCTCCGAGTTCGAAATATGGGTCGACCGGATCAGACTCACTCTCCGGAGCCGATGGCCCTCCACACGAAGCGGTGAGCATGGTCAGGGCCGCAGCGACGGCGACCACGGAGCGGGATGTGCTGCGTTCCGCTGTCTTTGTTGGGCGACGAGCGCCTTCTTTTTTCTTTCGCATCTTCGATTCCTTCGAGAAATTTTGCGTGAGCAACGCGATCGAACTCGTCTCGGAGCACAATATTCTGTGCGGCGTACGGGACCACGTCGTTCTACGAAGACCTGTTCGAGCGTGCGTAACAGGCGAGAGATTTGATCATTCTGACGACCGCGGTTCGGACATCGGACGTTTCTACGGAGATCCTCAAAAAGAGGGAGGTTCGTCTGTGAGGCGCTCCACCTCGAGTTCGAGTTCCGCGTACGCCCGAGCGTCTTCAATCCCACCTTCAACACGAAGGAGACTCAAGGCACGAACCGCCTCACCGGCCGCCGCGTGCCATTCCTGTGCAGTCTCTGCCGCGCGGAGACGATGAAGATTCGCATCGAGTTTCTCCTCGAGATGCAACTGACGTTCCGAGGTAGTGAGTTCGTCCCAGGTCTGGTCACCGATGCGAGGATGCCGCTCTTCATCTGCGGCACACGCCTGGGTCCCGAGGACTGACAGGAACAGAAATACGATTCTCTTAGTATCCATGAGTCAACACATCCCCTTCGTTGTGACATCCGCCTGCAACTTCGGAGAGTTCGAGCGCGGCGGCGATACAGAGGTCGACGTCGCAAACGGGGTCCGAGATCCAGTGTTCACAGGCATCAAGAGCAAAGTCGAATGCGACCTCACAAGCGGCAATATGTGACGCCTCGACTGTATAGGGCAAACCTTCAAAATTGGCAGTGAGCGCAGCACCGCATGACGGGTCCGCAAATTCCATACAGATCCCGTAGTCTTCGGCCGCAGACGTCGGGCCACTAGTATCCCATCCAATACACTCGAGGAGGTCGACGGGATTGTTCAACAGATTATTGTCGACGATACCGTTCACATGGCCGCGAAACTGATGGTATCCATCGGACATGATCGGGTTACAGACTTCACCAGGAACCGCGACCATCAGGTCATCGTACGCATCGCCATCATCGTCGAACGACCACATCTGCGCCCCGAACGCGTCGTTTGCCTCGAGCTGGTCCTGGGCGTTGGATCTGTTCTGCGAGAGGCCCTCCTGGTTGCCAAACGTGAAGTCGGCAAAGTAGTTTCCGTAGAAGAAGACGACAAATCCCCCATCAGAGTTCTCACCAACAACCCCCACGGCCAGGTCCATACAGGCCCGTCCGAACACGCTATCCCCGTTGAAATTCCCGACGGCGAGAGAGGCTCCGAACTCGTCGTTGTTCTCGGGCGCACCGCTCACATCATAGCTTCCCTGGTGATAAAAATCATCGGCCGAGGAGAGCCCAGATGCAGTGCCGTAGATGACATGGATGGAGCCGTCGTTCGATCGTCCGGACTGGGCATTGTCCAGAGGCACGCCTACAGCGACATCCTCGTGACCGTCGCAGTCGAAGTCCGCAACCGCGACGGACTCTCCGAAGCGATCAAAGGACGCCACGTCTGCATCGAGGCCGTCGGATGCGCGATCAACCACCTGGTCGCCAGTTGACGTCAACCCCTGTTCACTTCCGTAGATAACGTGGATGGATCCTGCGTCTATGTACGTCGAAGTGAGGACGCTGATATCGTCACCAGGTACACCTACGACGAGATCGTCGTACCCGTCCCCATCGATATCGCCCGCCGACACGCTGTCGCCGAAATGGTCTCCAGGGAGTGAGAGGCCAAGGATCCCCGGAGTGGTCCGGTTGATCTCCTCAATCTTCGCGTTCCCATAGACGACAACCACGCTCCCCGCTTCTGCGCGAGCGGTGGGGAATCCAAACACACGGTCGGTAACGCCATCCCCGTCGAAGTCCCCATAGGTGTGGGCCCGGCCTTGCTTGTTAACCTGTCCAGCATCGGCGTGGGCGCTGCTCGACACGCACACGCACAAGGAAGCAGACGTCACCGCTGGCCACATAGCCTGGTGCCATCGGGGCATTCTGTAGATTCTCAATCTCCTCATCATCGTAGTCTTCCTTGACTCTCAGAGCGGCTGGGGAAAGAGGGACGTCGAGTGCAGCTTGAGGGTTCGCTCGCGTCCAGAGTGAGCAGCAGCCATACAAAGCAACGCTGTCCCACACAAACCGAAAGATTCGTAGAGGACAGGTGCGCGGGCATCGCTACACGCCCGGACAGGGCGAGCAGGCCCTACTCGCTGACGTCGCGGCCCTGAACCTCGAGGTGCGACTGCACACCCGGCGAACTTTCATCGGGCTGCACGGAGGCTTCGCATGTGCTCAGCAAAGCGGAGGCGTGGACCCCGGAGAAGGAGATCCGCACAGGAGGCGACGTGGCCACCGGGGGTCAGGACCGAAGTCCCCCAATGGGGAGGCGGAGGCAAGCCCGAACTCAGCGGACGCGGGACGGGGGACGGAGGACGGCTCGCGGTCCCTGACCACAGCGTCCAACCGCTGGCGACCGTGCGGCACAGCCCGACCGCGCAACCGGGAGGTTTCGGCGTCGAGGCGTGCGCCAACGCGCTCGTAGCGAGCCCACTCAGGTTCGGGGTCAGCCCGGAACAATTTATGCCGGGCTGGCTGGACGGATGGCTCGATCGGCCGGGTGGCCGAGGTGAATCGAGCAGAACCCGGAGCCAATATGTGCGCGGAGGTCTGACAAAAGCCACGCGGTCAGTGGCTTGAGGATGATTTCGAAATAGAACATTTCCGAAAGCGTGATTACGCTTCCGATCGGATCCAAAGAGGAGTGTGGGGGGATGACGATGATCGAACAGGCTGGCCATGGCAACCAACACCCGCAGGTCGTGGTGCTCGCAGGGTCGGCCCTGCGCTCCGCGCCGCTCGAGCTGATGGCCAACGCTCTGCGCGCCCGTGGTGCCACCGTCGAGATCGTCACCGGCGTAGACCGTCGACGCGTCGACCTGCTCAAGCTCTCGTTCCGGCATCGCGACCGCGCCTGCTACTTGCTGTGCGGCGGACCGGCACTGCAGGCGAACGTGCTCGAGTCGATCGCGCTCGAACTCGAAGCCAACGGTGTTCCCGCGCATCGAATCTCGAGCGCGCCCTGCCCATGGGACGAGCAGGAGGCCATGGCACGACAAGCCCTCGATCGCCTTGCGGCGATGGGCATCGATCTCGAAGCACCCGGCCCCACGCCTCCGGTCCCGAACCTTCCTCCGGTTCGCCAACCGCTGCCCTCGCGTACCGTCCCCAGCCTGGCCACGCCGACGCCGGGAGCCGCCGACGAAGTACCCGTTCGTCGAGTGCCCCATTTGGCCTGGGCCGCAGCAGCCATCGTGGGCCTGGGAGTGATCGGGTTTGGAGCCGTCTCGCTAGCCTCTACCGACGCCTCCGCTGAGGATGTCGACGAACCCGAAGTGACTCGAGCGGCGAGCGTCGCGTCGCCCGACGATGCTGAACCTGCCGATGCCGCGGTTCCCGAACTCGACGCCGCGGTGCCTGAACTCGATGCAGCGGTCGAACCGGACCTCGACGTCGAGGTGGACGACAAAGAAGACACAGCCGAGGCGCACGTCGACGCACCCGACAGCGCTGAGCCTCCGCCCGAGGCCCCCACGCCTGGCGATGACGCTGCACTCGTCTACGCCGCGCTCCGCAGCCAATCGATCCGAGCGATCGACATCCTCTTGGTGTCCCCTCCGGCCATGCGCAAACGCGGCCGCCGTCAGCGCGTGGCCAAGCTCAACTTCGAAGCAGCCCGTACGCACTGCGACGAACTCAACGTCGACGGGGTGGTCGGCTGGCGACTCCCCGAGATTGGGGAAGCGCAATGGCTGTCCCGCAGCAACCTGATCAACAGCGGCATTTACTGGACCGCGACCAAGGCCGACGCGTTCGGCGGAGAACGCGTCACGTGGAACCCCCGCGCCAAGCGCATGCGTGCCACCAATCACCGGTGGCGTGGCGGCCGAACCGTCTGCGTCCGGTTCCACAACGGCGCCGACCCGGGCCCCGAGTAGTCTCCGACTCCACCTCTCAGGGCAGGCGCAGCCGCGCGTCCGCAGACAGCCCTGGTACCAAGGGCCGGACGACAGCCCCCGCGCCGATGTCGACGAGACATCCGTCGACGCCGGGAACGGGAACCTCGAACGTGAACGGTGCGATCATCCGGGCCTCTGGCAGGGCCTACCATCCCCCGGCGCCAAAGCAACGTGTACCGCTATGCGGTGGGCTCGGCGGGCTCGGGCTCGGCGTCCACCAACGCAGCGAGGTTGGCGATCAGCCACGCGGAGGCGGCAGCCATCTGCAGCCAGTCTCCGGTCGAGTTGATCCCATAGCTCAGCACGCTACAGATCCAGCACAAGCTGGCGATGGTCTGGCCCAGCCACTCGATGCGAAGCGCCCTTGCGAGCATGGGTGCTCCCCGGGACGATTGCGGACTCTCTCCGTGCTCACGCATCAGCAGACGCAGTCCTCTCCACACACCGAAAGGTCGTCGAGGAACATGCCCCAGTGGCGATAGGTTTCCTCGAGGTCTTCGGTCGGCAGTCCCATCGATCGCGCAATGGCCCGAGCGACGATGCCAAAGCGCTGCCGATATTTGTAGATGAAGCAGAAGATGTGGTTGTCGTGTCGAATCGACGGTCCGCAGAGGAACAGGCCGGCCGTGCGGGTGGACTCGTCGTCGTCGTTGAGGACCGGGAAGCCGTCCGGGCGAAGTTCGAACAGATCCGCCACGAGCTGGTGCCCGCCTCGAAACCCGCCAGCGAGCAAGGGCGGAACGGGGCTGTAGGCCTTCACTCCGGTGTCCGTCGAGACCTCGAACATGGGACCGGCTTGGGCAACCGACTCCACGGTGGCGTTCGGAACGAGCAACACCCACTCCGCGAATCGAGGGTCCCGCATGCGTTCCAGCGAGTAGGTAGACAACGCCACGCTGGGGTCCGAGCTCTCCTCTTCCCACGGACAGTCTGAATCGAAGAGCGTCACCTTCTTTCCGCGCATCGCAAGGTGATACGCAGCGTCGATCCCACTCTCGTAGCCACCTACGATGACGAAGTCGTCACCGACGAGGTCGCCATAGCTGAGGATGGTCGCGGTGTGTTGACACAGCGCACTGCCAGGAAAGCCGGCCATCTCCGGGTACTGAAACTCCCCGGCCGCCCAAATGACGTGCTTGGCCCGAAGCGTCTCTTCGCTCGTGTCCACGACGAAGTCATCGTCGATCTTGGTGACCCGCAGGACCTCCGTCTTGGTCTGCACGGGCAGCTCGTAGTACTTCGCGACCGCGTTCAGATGCATCGAGTACTCGCGCCCGGTCGGGTGCTCTACGCGAAGCATGTGCGCAGGCGAGGCCCCGAGCGCCACCGCATTGATGTCGAGCATGCCGATCGAGTTGGTCGGGAACGACGGCGTGATGAAGCGTGTCTCCGACGGCCACAAGGCAAAGGACGCACCGACGAGGTAGCGCTCGAGGATGACGAAGTTCTCGATGCCCGCGTGCCGCAGCGCAACGCCCACACCGACGCCCGCTGCCCCGCCACCGACAACGATGACGTCGTACCGCCGCGTCCCGAGGATTGCGCTCATCGTGCCACCTTGCGGTTCGAAACCGAGGCGTCCGGCGCGGAACCGGTACGGGAGACGTCTGCATGTACGCGAGCCATCGTTTCAACTCGCTTGTACTTGCAGTTGATTTGCAAGAACAGAAGAAAACGTGGCCCTCCAGCGACGCGACACGTGCGCCGAGTTTCTTGAAACAACCATCGGAGCTGCGCAACAGCCCCGACATGCGCCGTCCTCGCCTGCTTTCCTGCTCTCTTCTCGGGTTCACAGCGTGCAGCGCCGCACTGCCGGCGGCCGGAGGGTGCAACTGCGAGATCGAGGGGCCCCTGATGGCCGGCGAGCTCGCGTTCCTCGAGGCCGAACCGGACCGCCTGACGTTGGCTCCCGGAACGCGCGCACGGATTGAGCTTCGCGGCGCGCTCGCGGTCGACGAGGCCCACGAGATCCTCGTGTCCGACGTCCCCGAAGGCCTCGTGCTGCTCAACGCCGATCCCGGCATGCGGCCCGAGGGAAACATCGTTGCGTTCCACGAGGTCGGCGACGACGCGTTCGCAGTGACCATCGACGTCGAATGCATCGAGCCAACCGTGGCCACCATCGAGTTCGTGCTCGCTGCACCGTCCAAGCCCGAACGCGACACGCGGTCGCGAGACGAGCTCACCGAGGCGTTGGGGGACGCGGTCGAGGTCCAATGCGAGCGAGATTCGACCCCATCGAGCACCAGCACGACGACCGGCCCAACCACGACCGATTCAACCACGACCGACCCAACCACGACCGATCCAACCACGACCGACGGCGACAGCAGCGGGGGCGCCACCACGACCGGCCCGGTTGCGGCGGACGCATCGCTCGTGTGTCGAAACGTCTTCGACGCGGCGATTTCCGTCGTCACGTTCGATGGACCCAACGCCGGCGTCGAGGCCTTCGAAGTTGGCGGTTTCGTCGCGGGCATGGCCCTGCGCCCGGACGAACCCGGCGTTGCAGCGGGGTGGTTTTCCGAAACGGCGGACTCCGGCTTCGCCCACTGGGACACGGCACTGGACATTCTCGATGAGCCCACCAGCGTCATCGAGGACGACGCGGCATCGGGGTACGCGGTGGCCTGCAGCGCAACCGAGGTGACCCTCTTCGGCGGCTTCGGCGTGCCAGCCGTGCGCTGCGACTTCGAGGTAGGCGCGTGCCAACCGATGGGGTTCACATTCGATGGCTGCGCGTGCACGGGAGACACCTGCCTCTTCCAAGCGCTCGATGGCGTCGGCCTGCTTCGCTCCACCGATGGCGGGCTCACGACCGCACCCGTCCCAGACCTCGCCGCCGGGAGCTCGCTCCAGAGCAACGGGCTCGGGGAGCTTGCGCTGTATGATGGTTCGAATGCGTCGGTCGTGACCAGCACCGACGCCGGCGTCACGTTCGCCGCGGCGGTGCTCCCCGCTGGCGGCATGACGGCTCGCCCCTCGTCCATCTTCGATGGCGTCGCGTTCATGCAGGACGTCGGCGCACAGATCATGGTGCGCTCGACGGATGGGCTCGGCAGCTGGCAGCTCTATGACCTGCCCGGCTCGGTGAATGCCGGGCTGATGACCCAAGGCCCAGACGGCCGAATCTTGCTCATCGACAACGACGCCAACGCATTCCTCTCCCAGGACGGCGTCGGCGACATGTGGGACGAGCGACCCGAGTTGGTGATCCCGGCCCCGTTCCAGTGCGCTCCGGTGCTGCGCTGATTCGGGGTACCGCGGGCCCCTGCGGCCGCTGTGGCGCACCGGCCCTCGTGCCGGATTGGTGTGCAGGGGCGAGCGTGGGACGATGGGGTGATTTTTTTTGCCTCGAGTGTCCAACATCCCGCGGCTGGCACGTCGTGGGTCCGACATGCCCAACCGAGCACCGAAGATGCCCAAGTTCCTCTGCCTCCAGCGAAGCATTCCCGCCCCCGAAGACGCGTCCTCCCCCATGGAGGGCGGAGACATGGAAGCCTGGTACGCCAAGTTCCAGGCCTGGAAAACGGAGTTCGAAGCCAACCTGGTCGACCTCGGCGGCAAGCTTGGCGAAGGCACGGTGGTCTCGCACGAAGCCAAGACGGACGCGCCTCTCGTCGAGGTCAAGGATCTCGTCGGTGGATACATGATCGTCTCCGCAGACACGCTGGAGGACGCGGCCCGCATCGCGGGTGCCTGTCCCGGCCTCGTTCGGCCCGGCTCCGGGGTCGAGGTCGTCGAGATTCACACGCCTTGAGCCACGCGGTTCTGGAGCGTGTCTACCGGCGCGAGTACGGACGCGTGGTTTCACTGTTGGCCGCACGCGTCGGTCTGCAGAACGTCGAAGCGGTCGAGGACGCGGTCCAGGCCGCGTGGACGTCGGCGCTCGCCGTGTGGCCGAACGCCGGCGTACCGGACGAGCCTGCGGCGTGGCTGTTCCGCGTCGCGCACAACCGCCTACTCGACCACCTGCGTACGCGCCTGCGACGCGCGCGCATCCTCGAGCGCAATGCTGACGCCGAGCCCGCACCGCCACCGGACGCGTTCTTGGCTGGCGAAGTCCCCGACGCCCAGCTGATCATGCTGTTTGCGTGCTGCGATGAAGCAGTCCCCTTGGAGTCACAGCGCGTGCTCGCGCTGGAGCTCCTCTTCGGCTTTCGCGTGGGCGAGGTTGCGACGCACTTGTTCATGCGTGAAGCCAACGTCTACAAGCGCCTGCAGCGGGGCCGCGCCGTCCTTCGCCGGGTTGGACTGCGCACCGAATCTCTGAGCGACGACGACGCGGCGCAGCGACTGCCCGCGGTGCTTTCCGTCCTGCACACCGTCTTCAACGAGGGATACGCCTCACTACGCGCGAGCGTGGGAATGCGCGAAGACGTGTGCTGCGAAGCGATCCGGCTCGCCACGCTTCTGGCGGAGCACCCTCGGGGCCGCACGCCACAGGCCGCCGCGCTGCTGGCCCTGATGCACCTGCACCACGCACGCCTGCCCGCGCGCGGTGACGGGGTGGGCGGACTCCTCCTGCTCAGCGAGCAAGACCGGACCCGCTGGGACGCGGACGAGCTGCGCAAGGGGATGCACTGGCTTGCCCGATCGGCCACGGGCCACGACTTCAGTCGCTATCACGCCGAAGCCGGCATTGCGGCCGAGCACGGCCTCGCCCCAACCTTCGCCCAGACTCGATGGGACCGCGTGGTGAGCTGCTACGCGCTGCTCGAGCGAACGGCCCCGTCCGCGCTGCATCGGCTCGGGCACGCGATCGCCCTGGCCGAATGGAAGGGACCCGAGGCGGGTCTTGCTGCCGTACGGGCCACGGCTCCGCCGTCGTGGCTGGCGGGCTCGTTTCCCTGGTTTTCCGTCCTCGCCGATCTTCATCGTCGTTGCGGCAACCTGCGCGAAGCGGCGCGGCACCGAACCCTGGCACTCGACGCAGCACCCACGCCCGCCGTTCGGGCGTTGCTGCAGCGGCGACTCGGCGATGGACCGCAGGCTTCGAACGACGACTGACGCCCTCAGCTCGCCCCAGCGCCGCGCGACGCCTGCATGTGACCGCGCAGCCCCACGACCCAGTGATCGAAGCCCTCGGCGGTCGACGTGACCAGGTGTGCATCACGGGAGAGGTCACTCAGGAGCGAGAGCAGGGTCTCTCGCGCGCGTCGAAGCCGCGTCCGCACGGTCGCGTCCGGTCGAGCGAGAACCTCGGCAATCTCCTTGCTGGTGAGGTTCTCCCAGTAGAAGAGTTCCAGGGCGACTTGGTCGTCGACCGGCAGCCGTCGCAGGGCTCGCAGCAGCAGCACCTGCTCGCGCTGTGCGTGCAAGCCCGACTCTGCCGCGACGATGTCGCCCTCGAACTCGAATGTGGTGACGTCGGGGTCACGAAGCGCGCGCGCCGGGCTGTGGCGGCGCCGCAATTCCATCAACAGCTGATTGCGGGCAATGGCGAAGAGGTAGGTGCGAAACGTCGCCTCGCCCCGAAAGCGCGGCAGGCTCTCGAGGCAGCCCAAGAAGGTCCGCTGCACGATGTCGTCGAGCTCACCGTTGAGCTTGTTGCGGAAGAACCCGTACACGGGCGCCAAGTACCGCCGCACCAGCCGCTGGCCCGCGGCGGCATCGCCTTCGGCCCATGCGGCAAGCAGCGCTCGGTCATCCCGCTCCTCGTCCACCAGCGTAGTCTACTCGCTGTCGTCAGCAACGTGGTCGACCGACCTGAAAGCTGCGTCAGGGCACGCTGGCACCCTTGTAGTTCTGCCCTTCGCGGCTGTCGCCGTCGATGTCGCGGCTGGGCGGGCACGGCAGGAAGAATCCCTCGGGATCGATCGGCGCACCGGGTGCGCACGCGCCCACGTCCTCGTTGAGCTCGAACGCCTCGCCGGGGTTGGCATCCAGGCGATATCCGGTTTGGTACGCCCCCTCGGGCCCGACGAACCCCACCAGCGAGCGCTGCGGCTCACCGTCGATCTCGACGCAGCCTTCCATCGTGGCGATGGGTGCCTCGGCGTTCTCGATGCTGCCGACGATGCTGTCGCGAATCGAAAGCTGAGTGTTCTCAGCGTCTCCGGTGCAATCGAACGTGGCCAACGTCTCGCCTTCGGCCACCTCGCGTTCGTCGATGACCGTAGTGGATACGAGCGCCAGCTCGCTGACGTCGCGGAACATGAACACGCCCTCGACCTGCTCGGCGACGATGCAGTTGCGGAGGAAGCCGCCCGCCCCGTCCATGTCCACTGCGACTCCGTTGCCGATGAACTCGACGTCGTCGGCGTACAGGCGCGCGGTCGAGCCCACGAACACGGCGGCGCCCGGACTGCCCGAGAGCGAGACGCCCATGATGCTCATCGTGCCCCCGCCGAGGCTGTCGGCAGCACCGCGGATCAATCGGAACGCGGGCTCTGGGTCGACCCCTTCGGCGACCGCGGGCGCGCGCACGACGGGTCGCTCCCCCTCGAGGTCGGCAGGGCGGACCGCGACCGCCCGCGACTCGACGACCACGGCCTCTTCGTAGGTCCCCGCGCCGAGCAAGATCGTGCCCACCTGGTAAGGCTGGGCTTCGGTTTGTCGTCCCACCGCGTCGACCGCCCGCTGGATCGTGCCGAACGGCGCGTCGGCGGTGCCCGGCCCATCGTCGTCGCCCCCCACGCTCACGTAGAAGAACCGCTCCCGAGGAACGCAGAAGCCCTCTCGAAGCTCGCAGCCCGATTCAGGGCAGTCGTCGGGGAACAAGCATACGGGGTTGCAGGTGCCACCGACGCAGTTGAGATTGGTGAAGTCGCAGCCTTCGTGGCGCACGCCGAGTTCGGCGAGCTCCGGCCGACACTGCACGCAATCGCCCGCTTCGCAGAGACCTCGGTCTTCACCGAACGCCGCGTCGCAGAAGCCGTCGCCATCGCATGCGACGCATTCGCCATCGAGGCAGATCGGAGCGTCTTCGGTGCACTCGCAGCCGGGGTCGGTGGTGCTCTCGCTGGTCGACGTCGGCCCCGCAGTCGTGCTCGACGC
This sequence comes from uncultured Nannocystaceae bacterium, assembly GCA_964432695.1. GTDB lineage: Bacteria > Myxococcota_A > Polyangia > Nannocystales > Nannocystaceae > CAJXVA01. The sequence continues at coordinate 34,903 of CAYSPB010000007.1, read as the reverse complement.
GCTCGGGTCGGTGTCGGCGTCCGTGTCGGTGCCCGAGGCCAGGTCGCACTCCGAGCGCTCGGTGGCATCGAGGGCACCACCGCACGGGCTGTAGCACTCCATCTTCTCGGGGATGGCAGCGACGCACCCGGTCCGATTGGTGACCTCATCGTACTCGCCACAGTTGTCGAGGGCGCAGTACGGGGTATCTGGATTGGCGGCGGCACACGTCGAATCGCCGTCGTTGTTGGCGCAATGCTCTTCGTTGGCAAAGCTGAACGGGCACCCGGCGGCCAGTCCCAGCCCGAGCACGCCGAAGATCATCAAGGCTCGAGACGAGGCCATCAGAAGCGACCTCCGACCGTCACCGCGAGGCCGCCGGGCGTCCACGCGACGTTCGCCACGGCGCGACTCTTCCGGTCGACTCCGTACAGCACGCCACCGGTGATCAACGCCGCCGCCCCACCACCGATGAGCCCGAACCCCGGCGGCCGAAAGTCGACGCCCTCCTGCTCCACCGCACCGGGGCGCGTATTGAAGCTGCGGCCCTGCACCACGAAAATGACGCCGACCACGGCGCTCGCGGCTCCAGCCACCATCAGGGCAATACCCGCTTTGCCCATCACGCCTGTGCGTGCCGGCGTGTCCACGGGCTCATCGACGGTCGGCTCCGCAATGAGCACAGGTTCAGGCGCTGGTTCCATGCTGGCTGCGGTCGCCTCCGCCAGCGGTGGCAAGCAGGCATCGACCGCGGCGCTCACGGCGTCCATCAGCGCGTCCTCGGTGCACGACACACAGTCTTCGGCGGTGACCGACGCTTCGATCGTCTTGTCGTTGCGCTCGGCGTAGACCTCGTAGTGGTAGCCGTTACCGCCCGGCAGAGGCGTGACGTCGATGTGGATGACGCCGTCGGAGAGCGACTTTCGCGGCAGCACCTCGGCCTTCCGCAGCTGAGACCCGACCCGCATGTTCACCCGGTTCTCGACGGCGTCCGCGTCTTCACCCAGCGCGCCGGCGTCGACGTCCACCGACGCCCGAAGCGGCTCTTTGCGCGGCGGATCCTCGGCCAGCGCGACCCCCGGCGCCACCAGCACTCCGGCGACGCACGATGCAACGGCCCTACGACGAAGCACGAGCGACACCTTATCGAGCGGAGGGTCGGGACCCAAGCAACTCGGGCCCGACGGGTCCGTAACCTGGCAAGAGGACTGCGCGTTTGTCCGCGCATCGTGAAACGTGCGTGGATCTGTGGGCTGATCGCGCTCGGTTGGGGGGCCGGGTGTGCAAATGAACCGGGAGGGGCGGCACCGACATCCGCCACCTCCGGCACCACGGCCGCTGCGTCGACGGCGGGTGAGTCCAGCACCACCGACGCGTGGCCGTTCGACAGCACCGGGGCCGAACCACCGCCGCCGGTCGTCTGCGATGAGCCCCCGAGCCAGACCACGGTCGATGGGCTGGTCCACCGCGGCCGCGCCGAAGGTGACACCTTCATCGAGATCCTCGACCTGCAGAGCCGTGGCGAGCTGGTGTACAGCTGCACCGCGACCCAGGGCGTCACCATCTGGGACGCCAGCGAGGACGCGCCGCCGCTGGTCGTGCAGAACGTCGGGCCGCCGGGGCTCGCCCACCCGCAGTTCCCCCGGTGTCAACACATCGCCCTGGACGCGACCACCGACCGCGCCGTCATCACGAACCGTGGCGATGAAGTGCAGCCAACACCGTGGCTGTATCTCTACGACCTCGCCGACCCCAGCGAACCGCTTGCGCTGCGCGGATGGAGTGGGGAAGCCTCGATCGAGGGCGTGGTGCTCGACGGCAACCGCATCTACGCAGCCGCACACACCAGCGGCATCTTGGTGTTCGAGGACCAGGGTGGCGACGCTCTGGTACAGGTCGGGGCATTCGCCGACGACGCCTCCGACGCCTGGAAGCCTCTGCTGGTCGGCGACACACTCTACGTCGCTGAGGGCACGACCGGTCTTCGCATCTATGACGTCAGCGGCAACGATCCCGTCCTGCAGGCGACGCTCGCCTTGCCTGGGTCGAGCAAAGACCTCGAGCTCGACGGCGACACGCTGTACCTCGCCGCGTCCTCCGCCTTGGCCGCCGTCGACGTGAGCGACCCGAACTCGCCGGCGCTGATCGGCGAGCGCGCGACGCTGGGCACCGCGGTCGCGTTGGCGCTGGGCGAGGACGGCCTGCTGTACACCGCCGAATGGGACGAGCTGCGCGCCTACGACCGCACCCAGGCGGACATGCCACGGGTTTGGTCCGAGGTCGTGCCCACCGGGGACCCATTCTCCCGCGTGCTCACCGTCGCGTCCGACCCCAGCCGGCCCCGCGTGTACGCAGGTGAGTGGACGGGCATGCAGGTCTTCGACGCGCAGCCAAACCCAACGGGGCCCGACATCGTCGCCTCACCGCTATCCGTTCAGTTCGGACGGGTCGAGCCGGGCGACACCGAAGACCGCGTGTTCGTGATCCGGAACGAGGGCGACCAGCCGCTCGAGGTCTTCGGCAGCGCATCGCTCAAGGACGCCGTCCAGCTCCGCGAGAGCTGCTTCACCGTCGAGCCCGGCGATGCGTACGCGGTGGAAGTCCGCTTCACGCCCGACTCCCAGAACATCAGCGCGGGGCACATCACCCTGATGACCAACGACCCCGACGAGCCTGAATACCGGCTCCGGTTTGCGGGCAACGCTGCTGGCGCCGACGTCGGCGACCCCATGGTCGACTTCGTCCTCCAAGACCTCGACGGCAACTCGTGGAGCAACGACGACCTCGAGGGCAAGGTCGTCCTGCTAGCGTACTTCGCCACCTTCTGACCCGTCTGCGGTCTGGAGTTTCCAGACATCGAAACCAAGCTTTGGCAGCCCTACAAAGACAATCCGGACTTCGTCGTCCTGGGAATGTCCGGCGCGGGCCTGTTCGGCAACGAAGGCCCAGCAACCGTCGGTGCGTTCGCCGAGCAAACAGGCGTGACGTTCCCGCTCCTGTTGGGCGACACCACCCGCGGTTCGCTCGCCCTCTCCGAGGCGACGATCTCCCCCTACCCGCTCGACGTGATCCTCGATCGCGACGGCACCATTCGCTACCTGCGGCGCGAGTTCGACGTGCAGGCGATGCAGAGCACCCTCGAACAACTCTTGGGCGAGTGACATGACTTCACGAACGATGCTCTTGCTCGGGCTCGGTCTGCTCGGCGGCGGCTGCACACAGGAACCCACGATCGGCGCCGTGGGTGCGTGCCGCTCAGCGTCGCGCCCCAGCTGCCCCGGACCCGGCGGAACCCACACGGACCCCCTGCGCCACCTGGGCCGCGCCAACACCAGTGATTTCATCGAGATCACCGACATCGTCGCGGACGGCGACACGGTGTACCTGTGCACGGCCGTCCGCGGGCTCTCGGTCTTCGACGCCAGCAGCGACGCCCCGCGGCGCCAAATCGAGAAGGTTGCCCCGGGGAACGGGCTTGCCGACGGTCGATTCCCGCGTTGCCAACACCTCGGTCTCGACGCCGAAGCGCAGCGACTCGTCATCACCAACCGCGGCGACGAAGTCCAACCGACGTCGTGGCTTTCGGTGTTCAGCGTCCAAGATCCCTCGCGCCCGCAGGAGCAGGCCACGTGGGTCCCCGCGACCGGCTCGATCGAAGGCGTCGCGTACGAGGGCAACCGCATCTTTGCCGCGATGCATACCAGTGGCGTCGTCGCCCTGACCGTCGACGAGGACACCATCACCGAAGTTGGCCGAACGCTGGCGCCAGGCACCGACGCTTGGAAGCCGGTGCTTCGTGACGACACCCTCATCGTTGCCGAGGGCGAGGCCGGTCTGCGCATCTACGACGTCTCGACCAACGAAAACCCGCGGCTGCGCGCCACGGTGGAGATCAGCGGTTCGAGTCGCGACGTCGTGCTCGAAGGCGACCGCGCCTACGTGGCCACCTCGGCCGCACTCGCCGTCGTCGACATCGCCGACCTGGATGCACCTCGCTTGCTGGTCGAACACGAAGTCGGTGGCACCCCCTTGGGCGTCGCCGTGGCAGCACCCGGGGTGGTCGCCGTGGCCGAGTGGGACGAGCTTCGCGGATACGATGTCTCCAACCCCGGCCAGGTCACGCAGGTCTTTTCCGAAGTCGTCCCCACCGACGACGCCTTCTCCCGCGTGCTCGCCGTCGACGCCGTGCCCGACAGCGGCCGCGTCTTTGGCGGGGAATGGACCGGCTTGCATCAGTTCTCGCTGCAGACCGGCTCGGGCCCCGAGATCGCGCTCAACCCCAGCTCGGTGCAGTTCGGCACGCTCGCTCCCGGCGAGTCCGACGATCGGGTCCTCGTCATTCGCAACGAGGGCGTCACGCCGCTCACGGTCACCGATATCGTCAGCGCCGACGACGTGAGCGTGAACGAGACCTGCTTCACGGTGCCACCCGGTGGTTCGACCGCCGTCGAGGTGGCCTTCACCGCCAGCAGCACGGCCACGCTGCAGAGCGCCGTGAAGGTCTGCAGCGACGATCCCGACGAACCCGAGGCGCTCGTCTCGCTATCGGCCAACGTCTCGGGCGTGGACGTGGGCGACCCGGTCCCCACCTTCGCGCTTCAGGACCTGGAGGGCAACACGTGGGGCTCGGCAGACCTGCAGGGCAAGGTCACCGTGCTCGCGTACTTCGCCACCTTCTGACCCGTCTGCGTTCTGGAGTTTCCAGAACTCGAGACTCGCATCCGCCAGCAATACGGCGACGACGTGCTCGTGCTCGGCCTCTCGGGCCGCGGCCTCTTCGGCAACGAATCGACCGAAACGCTCGCCGGCTTCGTCGATCAGACCGGCGTCACGTTCCCGATTCTGCGCAACGACGTCACCTACTTCGACTACGCCAACCCCGACGGCGCCATCAGCCCATTCCCGCTCGACGTCATCGTCGACCAGCAGGGGAACATCGCCTACCTGCGCCACGAGTTCGACGCCGAAGCGATGGTCGACACCATCGACCGGCTGCTCGCCCAGTAGGACTCAGTCCTCGTCTTTGCCGAAGAGGCGGCTGAAGAAGCCGCGCTTCTTCTTCGCTTTGGACTCCGCGCGAATCACTGCGTTGATCTTGCCCTCCCAGACTCCGAACACGAGCGGGGAGATGGGGTTGGGCTCTTCGGCGTACATGCGCTCGGTGATCGCGATGAGCCCAGCGAGGTTCTCGTGGGCTTGTGCGCCTGCGGTGACGAACATCTGCCCCTTCACGGGCATGGAGACGGCGAGCAGCTCCTGTCGAAGTTCGCCGTGCAAGCGGTGCATGAACGCCTCGTCGAGGATCTTCTCGGCGGCGTAGTAGTCCCCGTGGACGACGTAGAGGTCGACCTCGGCCTCAACGGGCAGCTTGTCGATCTCGACCTCAACCTTGCGAAGGTTCTCCTCGGCTTCGGCGGTCAGTCGCTGACACTCGTCCTCGTCGGTGCCATCGGAGGTGGGATACGCGACGGTGTGTGGATGGTCTTCGCTGAGCACCACCAGGGGGGACTCTTCGAGTTCTTCGAATAGGCGGCGAGCGTACACACCGGCAGTGCCCCATCCGGCGGGCTTGAGCGTGAACATGGTGACGCCCGAACCCTGCTCGGTGGGGTCGCCGGATTTGAGCAGGTGCACCGTGCTTTGGCCAGGCTCGTTGAAGACACGCCACGCCTTGTTCGCGGCGTTCTGCAGCATTCCCGCGGGCGTGCGGAACAAGAACGGCAGCGTGCCCAGGTCGCCAGGCCCGACCGCACCATCGGCTTCGAGCACGTCGTCGGCAAACAACCACTCTCCGCCTTGGTGATGGCCACGAAGCACCTCCCCCGTGAACGCAGCGAGTTCCAGCACCGCCGTCCAGTTGTCGACCTCGGACGCGTCGTCGTCGTCGAAGTCGACGCCTCGGGCCTGCAGATATCGCTCGAAGCGGGCCAGGCCTTCGCCCGAGATGGGCAAGGACTCGCGGAGCGCCACCGTGTGGGCGAGCGAGCGGAACGCCTCATCGATGATCTGCTCGATGGGCCGCGCCGTGCCCTCGTAGGCGATCGGCGTCCGGGTCTCGCCCTCCATGTGCTCGCAGCTGGCTCCGGTCGCGGCCGCCACTTCGAGCAATCCCTCCGAGGCGCCGTGCGTGCAGACGAACACCACGCCCGCAATGGGCTCGTCCAGGCGACGCGGCCCGACGGCCCGCGTGATCGCCAGCAGCTGGGTGAGTTCGGGCGTTTCGTCCATCTCCGCAGGGGAGCGGTGGTCGGTTTGCACACACAGGCGCCCGCCGTCCGCCTCGGCAAGGATGTCGATGGTCTCAAGCGAGGCGTACACGCAGGCGGAGCATTGCACGGCCAGGGCGCCCGCTTCGCAGAAAAAAGTTCGATCGACTGCATCCGATCGGGCGATGGGCGCGAAAGGGGGAGCAGACCTCGGAGTCGACCATGCAGCGCCACTTCCTCCTCGTTCCCGCCCTCGCCCTCGCCGCCGCCCTCCAGCCCCATCCCGCAAAAGCCGGACATGGACGGACGGCGGGGCGGGCCGACATCGTCACCACGGCCGCGCGCGCGTCCGAGTTCTCCACGCTCGTCCGAGCCCTCGGGGCGGCCGAACTCGACGGAGCCCTGCGCGGCGACGGCCCCTTGACGGTCTTCGCCCCCACCGACAAGGCCTTTTCCAAGCTGCCCCGCGGCACCCTCGAGTCGCTGCTGAAGCCCGAGAACCGCGACCAGCTGCGGCGGGTCCTTCTCTATCACGTCGTGTCCGGGCGCCTCGATGCCGACGACGTCACGCGGCGGCCGGGCGCCGAGACGCTGGCGGGCCCGCGCGTGGCGTTCTCATCCAACAAGCGAGGGGTGAACATCGACGATGCATCGGTCGTAAAAGCCGACATCCGGACCCGCAATGGCATCATCCACGCTATCGACGAGGTGCTTCTCCCCCCCGACCTCGACCTGGTCTCCACCGCTGCCAAGGCTGGCACGTTCGACACGCTACTTGCGGCCGCCAGCGCGGCCGGCCTGGACGACGAGCTGCGCGGCGATGGGCCCTACACCGTCTTCGCGCCTACGGACAAGGCATTCGACCGACTCGGCCGCCGCACGATCAAGACGCTGCTCGAACCGGAGAATCGCGACGCGCTTCGTCGCGTACTCGCCAATCACATCGTGCACGGTCGGGTCTACGCCGACGAGGCCGCACGCGCCGGCTCAGCCCGCACGGCCGCCCACGAGAAGCTGCGCTTCGGCATTCGCGACGGTCGGCTGACCGTGGATGGTGCCTCGGTGCTCCGCTCGGACATCGACGCTCGCAATGGCGTTGTACACGTGGTCGACCGGGTCCTGGTACCAGAATCCTAGCCGCCACGACCCGATCACGAGCCCTTCGACGTGTCACCGCCAACCCTGCATGATGTGGCATCGCACGCGCGCGACGCGGGTCCCCCCCGCGAGGCTCCGGTGACGCCGGAACCACTGCTCCCCGGTGTGGCCGCCGGCCGCCCCGGCGCGGTCGCGGCGTGCGTGGACCGCTACGGGGGCCTGCTGTGGACCGTGGCCCGTCGCATGCTGGCCACGTCGGCCGAAGCGGAAGACGCCGTGCAGGAGATCTTCTTGGCGCTGTGGCAAGCCGCGCCGCGCTACACCCCCGCGCGAGGCTCCGAGCCCGTGTTCGTGATGACGCTCGCCCGACGCCGCATCATCGACCGCCTGCGCAAGGCGGGTCGACGACCTCGGGAGGTTCGCCTGGACCATGCGCCTGCGTCCGCCGACCTGGCGCTCGACCGCGGCGTGGAGGCGGCACGGACCGTCGACGCCCTCCGTCGCCTTCCCGACGACCGTCGCGAGGTCGTTCGGCTGTGCGTGGTCGAGGGCTGGTCCCATGCTGAGGCCGCGGAGCGCACGGGGCTGCCGCTAGGCACGGTGAAGTCCCATCTCCAGCGCGGACTGGCGCAGCTGCGTCGCGCGCTCACCGAAGGAGAACCCTCATGAGCGACGAACGTCTCGACGCCCTGCTCGTTGCGCAGGCCACCGAAGGACTCGATGCGGCCGACACGGCCGAACTCGAGGCCCTGCTCGACGCGCAACCGAACGCAGATCCCGACGCGTACGCTGACATCGCCGCCGCAATCAGCCTGGCGGAGCTGGGTGAGGCCGAGGCCATGCCCAGCCACCTCCGGCGGGCCGTGCTCGACGACGTTCCTCCGCGGGTTGCCGTAGCCCCCCCTGCCGAGACCATGCCGCCCCGCGCCGGGTGGATGGGCTGGGCCGTCGCCATCGCGGTCGCAGCCGTGCTTGCGATGGTCCTGCTGCGGCCAGATCCGCCGGCCCCGATCGTTGCCACCGCGGCCCCGACCGTGGTCGTGGTCCCCTCGGTCGAGCCAGCGCCCCGCGAGCCAACGCCTGCTGAAGCGCGGAAGAGCCTGCTGGATACCCGGGCCGACGCACGCGTCCTCGCGTGGACCGCAGGTCCCGACCCGACTGGTACCAACGTCCGCGGCGACGTGGTGTGGAGCGCCAGCGAGCAGCGCGGGTACATGCGCTTCGAAGGGCTTCGTCCCCTGCGCCCCGAGGACGCCGTCTACCAGCTGTGGATCTTCGACGGCACCCGGGACGACCGCTACCCGGTCGACGGAGGCGTCTTCACCGTCCCCAGCGGAGCGCGAGACGTCGTCGTCCCCATCGATGCCGCCCTGCCCGTCGCTCAGGCCGCAATGTTCGCGGTGACGGTCGAGGCGCCCGGCGGCGTCGTGGTCTCGGACCGGAGTCGCATCGCGGCCCTGGCGAAGTAGCCTGGCCATCAGCTTGCCAGTTCGACTTCGTACGGATTCGGCTCGGAAGGGTTGCGGCCGACCACGCGCCCGTCTGCGTCGACGTGCGGTGGCTCGCTGAACGCCTTGAGCCCGTCGAGGTCCTTGCGATGCAGCGTGCGCGTCCACTTCGTGAGCCCCGCGAATCGCCAAATCGCGTTGAATGGCCGCGGAAATCGGTTCTCGAACACCAGCCGGACGAGCGTGCGAGAGGGCCCCTGCTCATCGAGTTCGAACACCAACTTCGGCGTGTGCGGCGGTCCAGGTCCCTCGAGGGTCATCGCAATGACGCGCTTATCTTCCAGTCGAGTGATCTCTTGATGCCCAACGGCTTTGCCTTTGCTGACGAAGACGGTGCGGGCACCCACGGCACCATCTTCGCCGGACTTGGTCGTGTCGACGGCGCACTGCGAGCGCGTCTCCTTGGGCCATGCGGACCACCGCATGAGCCGAGACTGGAGCCGGATGTCGTCGTAGACGTCGGTGACCGATGCGTCGACGACGATTTCTTCCACGTAGGCGACCCGGGTCGGTGCTATGGCTGAGAGCACCGCGATGAGGACCACGAGGCTGGCGACGATGGAGAGGGCAATGGTCATGTCGAGGGTGGCCTATCCGACTTATCTTGATCGTCAAGACAATTGCCGGAAAGGCGGCGCATGAGCCGTCCGACGCCGAGTGAACCGGGCGTGGGGGCGCTCGTGCAGGCCTGCCGTGAACTCTATGCTGCCATCGATCGCATCGACCACGTCGCGGCCACGACCGTCGGCGTGAGCCGCAACGACCTGCGTGCGCTCAACGTGCTCGAGCGCGGCCCGGTCCGCGCCGGTGACATGGCCAAGGCGCTCTCGCTCACGACCGGCGCCGTCACGACGCTGATCGGCCGCCTCGAAGCGAAGGGCCTCGCACGCCGGACCCGAGATCCCGACGACGGCCGCGTCGTGTTGATCGCCCCCACCGAGGCGATGTTCGAGCAGCTTGCCCCCCTGTACCGCGGCGTTGCGACGAATCTCGCCGTGGTCGCCGGTCGCTACACCGCCGAAGAACTCGATGCAGCCGTCGAGCACATCACTGCGGTCACGCAAGCCTACGTGAACGCGACCAAGTAGCGCACCACACCCGACGCCCGTCTCCTACCAAGGGATCGGGCTGCCGTCCCAGGCGAAGAAGCAGCCGTTGGCCTCGGGCGTTGCGCCGTCGACGATCGAGAGCAGCTGCGATGCTGCGCGCTCGACCGAGAACAGCTTGCCCTCGGGGACACCGCGCTGAAACGGGGCCGAGAGGTCGGTCGCGACCGTACCCGGATGCAGCGCGATGACGACCAGACTCGGAAAGCGCCGCGTCAGCTCGATCGACAGGTTCTTGGTGAACATGTTCTGCGCCGCTTTCGACGCCCGATAGCCGTACCACCCTCCGAGGCGGTCGTCCTCGATGCTGCCGACCCGCGCCGAGACGTTCGCCAGGACCGAACCGTCGTGATGCTTGAGCAGCGGGGCAAAGTGCTTGGCGACGAGCAGCGGACCCACGGCGTTCACCGCGTACGTACGGTGCAGCCACGCCGCGTCGATCTCCTCGACCCGCCGCTCCGGTCGCCGGTCGCCGTCGTGCAGCAGCCCCGCAACGTTCATCACCACGCCCAGCTTCTCCGTCGATGCTCGAACCTGAGCCGCCGCAGCCTCGACCGTCGCGTCCTCGGTCACATCCACCTTCAAGAGCTGGAGTCGCTCGCCGTGGGCCACCTTCAGCCGCGTGAGTACCTCGGACCGCTCGGGCGCCCGCGAGGACGCAAACACCGTCTTCCCCCGCGCGAGCAGCTGCTCGACAATCCCAGCGCCGATCCCCCGGCTGGCACCCTGAATGAACGCAGGAAGCGAACTCTGCACGGGGGATGCTTAGCCGCCGGCTCGACGACCCACCACGAAACACCGCGTGCGAAGGGCCCCACGCCGACCATTCGCGTGGGCGCGAATCGGCGTGGGACACGACACGGGTTGCGTCAGGCGAACCGGTCTTCGAAGGCCTTCAGCACGAGCTTCGCTCGACGACGGTCGGCGCTTGCGGTTCATCACCGCGAGGCGAGCAGGCGAGCACCACCGAGGCCGCGCATCACCGCAGCTTCACGCGGGGTCTCCGGAGAGGTTGTCCGCGAACCACGGCACGGCGAACTCCTGAAACGCGCGCACCTTGGCCGGCACGAACTGTCGACTCGGGTAGACGAGCGCGAGGGACGTCCGAATGACCGGGAGCTCTGCGCACAGACGAACCAGGCGACCCGCGCGAAAGTCGTCCTCAACCACGAATCGAGGCGCGTAACCCAAGCCCGCGCCCGCGATCACAGCTGCGCGGACAAAGCCGAACTCGTCTCCCGAGATGCGGCCCCGTACGACCAGAGGTTCGCCGTCGGTCCCGGGCCAGTCGAGCGTCTGCTCCCCGTTCTGGCCCCGGAAGAGCACCCACGGCAGCTTCGCCGCCTTGTCGATGGAACCCGGGTGGCCATGCGCTTCGAAGAACGAGGGTGCCCCGAACACGACCATCTCGCCGCCGACGAGCTTGCGAACGATGAGCGTGCTGTCTTGAAGGTCGCCCGCCCGAATCGCCATGTCGAAGCCTTCGCGCACCATGTCGACCCGCCGCTGCGTCAGGCTCATCGTGCAATCGACCTTGGGATAGGCCTCGCTGAACGCGGCGAGCATCGTGCCGAGCAGGGCACCGACGTCGACGGGCGCCGTGATTCTCAACTCGCCCTGCGGCTCATCTTGAACTTCACGCACCGAGTCCTCGGCATCCCGCAGGCTGTCGAGCGCCCGAGCGACGCGTTGGTGATAGCGCTGGCCAACCTCGGTGAGGGCCATGCGCCGGGTGGAGCGCTGCAGCAGTCGGGCGCCCAGCCGCGTCTCGAGCGACGCGACGCGACGGCTGACGCTCGACTTCGCAACGCCGAGACGCTCGGCGGCTCCGCTGAAGCTGCCGTGCGCGACGACGGCGGTGAACGCCTCGATCTCGGCGAGGGAAGGTGCGTCTGACGATCGTCCAGGCGAGCCGCTCAAAGCGCCGCAAGCATACCCCGGCCGACCACCGCGCTACAGCGCCACGCAGACGAGGCCGCAGGGACAGAGTTCTTCGGGGACCTCGTCGGGGCAGACGGGGCACAGAGGCACGCACAACTCTCCCTCTGGGCAATCACACTCGGGAACGTCGCGGTCGTCGTCGCCCTCGTCATCGTCATCGTCATCGTCATCGTCGTCGTCATCATCAACGTCGTCGTCGTCACTTCCGGGAGCGTCTCCTTGGGGCGTGGGAAGCGGCTGGGTCATCGGCTCGACGCACGCACCGAGGCATGCGTCCTCGCAGTCGTCACCGTCGCGACACGCGGACATGCACACGCTGGTGTCGCAGGTCAGGCCCGTTGCGCAGTCGCTCGCCTCGGCACACAACGCCGTGACGGGCTCGGACATCGACGCGCCACCGCAGGCGTCGACCTTGTCCGCACAGCAATCGCCCCACTCCGCGCAGGCCTCGTCACACCAGCAGTTGCCAAACGCCGCAGCCTCACCACAGGTCGCGGCTTCGCAGCTTCCGTAGGCCCCGTCCGCCCGATCCAGACCCCGCGCCGCGGCAGACCGGGTCTCGTCGACGCGCGCGTCCGCGCAACCCACGAGCATGACCAAAAACGCTCCGAACAGTGTCCCAACCCGTCTCAACATCGTTCCCCCGCGCCTCAGCAGGAGCAAGGTTCGCTCCAGGCGCACGCAGCGGAGACAACACGAACAAGTCCTGGCACTTGGCCCACTTCGGGACATTCTGCCCCGCGTCGGATTGAGACGAGATCAGCTCCAAACTGAGTCGGAACAACGTTCCATCGCGAGACGGATCAGGATCGCGGTTGGGCCGCACAGATTGCGTCCTGCGAATCGATTGGGGGTGCTCGCGCGTCCAAGCGGTAGAGAGACGACGATGGAAGGGTTGCTGCTGTTCGCCGGGTGCTTTGCGGTCCTCAACGCGGTCACATACGTGATCTGCGAACGACGAGGGCGTAGCCAGTGGTCGCGTGACGTCGTGTGGCGCGCGGATGACCCCGGCGTGCATCCGAGCTATCGCGGTGGCGACGTCGAAGGAGGAGCACCGTACGTGGGCCTCGAGCCCAACCCTCGTGCACCGCGAAGCGTCCGTGCAATCGCCATGTGGTCGATCGGCATGGGCCAGATGCTCATTCCCGGCGCTGCCGCAGCGTGCGGTGGCGTCATGTTCTATGGGCTGGGGCTCATCGGCATCCCCGGCTGCATCCTCGCGGCACGCATCTGGGGGCTCGGCCCCGCGCTGCTCCGCGCCGACCCACGTGCGGTCGACAAGAGCAGGCGAATCGCCCGGTTTGCGGAGGTCCTCAACGGCGTGGTCCTGACGGTCGCGCTCGTGATGCTGCTCGAAGGCAGCGACCTCGTCCCGCTCGCCGTCTTCACGATGGCCTACGCCGTGGTGTCGCTCGCGCACGCGGTCGCGATTCGCCGCGCAGGGGAACGCGTCGCCGCGCTGTGGGCCGCTCGCGGCTACGACGTCGACCACCTCGAGCACCTGCGACTGCCCCGGCGCCGGCCCCCGCACCCCGCAGCATGACAGCTACCGACTCGCGCTGGCTTCGTCGGTCGAAGCCCGGTCGAGGCCGAAGGGCGCCGTGCAGAGGTCGGGACGCTTCACACCGTCGTCGACCCAAGCGCGCATCACTTCGTGCACGCGCTCCATCAGCTCCGGCACGTCCTTCTCGGTGAGGTTCGTCGTGTCGATCTGGGGGGCCATGTACACGTGCACCCGCGAGGGGCGAATCGTGAACTCGCCCTTGGGCAGCATCTTGTATGCACCCCGCACGCACAGCGGCGCGATGGGCAGGTTCGCCTCGACCGCGATCCGGAACACACCGCGCTTGAACGACCCGACCTTGCCGTCGAGGGTGCGGTGCGCTTCGGGAAACGCCAGCACCGAGATGCCGCGTGAGGCTCGCTCGCGGAATGCCTCCGCGACTTCTTTATAGCGGTTGCCACCTTTGCGTACGGGGATGGCATTCGACATCCGCAGCAGCCACCCGTAGCCGGGAACGTCCAGGTGTGCTGCGTTCTCCAGCCCGCACAGGGGTACTGGAATGGCTCCGCAGGCGATGTTCGCGTCCATCATGCTGACGTGATTCTGAGCGAACACCGACATCTTCGTCTTGTCGAAGAGCGGGTCGTACTCGACGTCGAGCTTGCTCAACGCAAAGCGGATCGGTGTCGCCACCAACGGCTGCACCCACATCATTTGGAATTGCTCGAACGGCTTGAAGAGCGTCACGGGCAGCGCACTTGCCCAAAGGCCGCCCATCCAGGCCAACCCGCTGCCCATTGCGGCGATCGAGTACGGAGCCCAAAGAACGTTCCCCAACGGTGTGCGCCCAGCTTTGCGTCCCATCGCCGAGGAGATTGCACGACTCCATCACGCCGAGAAAAGAGGGCCCGCCTCACACACAAGTGAGCCCAACCACGAAATGCGTCGCGCACCTGCGAAGCGATTTTCACAACCTTTCGGTCAGTGAACTTTGAAGGAGGTCCCGAACAGCCAGTCGGCCAGCGGCGCTGTCACGTTGAAGTTGGTATGCGCCATCTCTTCGAGACGATGGTGATGGTGGTGATGCTTTCGCAGCGCGGTCAGCCACCGCCATCGATCCACGCCCGCCCCGTGAAGCTGCGCAGCCGGCAGATGGTGGAGCGTGTGGATCGTTTCGTACAGCAGGAAGTAGCTGATGGCCGCGATGAAAAAGACGCCCGCCAGCGCCGGACCTCCGAGCAGTGCCGCGATGATCGCGACCGGGGAAGCCATGGCGAACACGATCAGGATCGTGAACCAGGGCATCATCACCAGGCAGAGGTCTTTGCTGCTGCGGATCTCCTGATCGTCGTCGCCCGCGAACGCACGGTGGTGGATGAGCGCGTGGTTGCGGTACATCATTCGCGAGAAGAGCGGCCGATGCATCGGAAAGCGGTGCGTCGCCCACTCGAACAGGTTGGCGACGACCCAAAACGCCGGAAGTGCAAGCCACGTCTGCCAGCTCGCACCCCAGGCAAGCCAGAGCCCACCTGCGAAAATCAGCGCGGCGAGCCCAAGCGTTCTCGCGAGGTGCTTTTCGATCGTGTAGCCCGGGTGCAGGTGTGCATCGCGGCTGAAGCTTCGCGGCTGCGTGCCCGATTCGACCTGCATTCGTCCAGTGTGCCACGGCCGCCCGAGCCGGCCACAGCCCTGCTACGCTCCGCCCGGTGCTCGCGCTGAGCCTCATGACGGCTTTTCAGCCGGCTGTCGAACCACCGCCACCGCCACCGGTTCGCTGGGAGGCCCCGGTCGGGTGTCCCGACCTTGCGCGAGTCCGCGCTCGGGTCGACGAGCTGCTGGGGCGGCCGCTGGCCGAGGACGAACTCGAGCTCGAGGGCACCATCGTCGCAACGTCGCGAGGATGGACGCTCACGCTGCGCACCACGGTCGGTACGTTGGTCGACGAACGCATGCTCGACGCAAACGACTGCTCGGTGCTCGCCGATGCGGCTGCGCTCGTCGCCGTGGTGATGCTCGACCCGGTGGAAGCGGCGTCCACCATCGAAACCGAGGCCGAAGCGGCCGCGACGGCCGAAGCGGAGCCGAGCGAGCCACCTCCCGTTCCGCCGCCAACCCCTGTTGTCGTCGCCCCCGAACCGGAATCGACGCCCGATCCCGAGCCCGAACGCGCCCGTCCCCGTCCACGACGCACGACGCCACCAACCTGGTCGGCTCGCCTGCGCGGCGGTGGCGAGTTCGGAGCCGTGCCCGGTGGGACCGGTGCCTTCGACCTCGGTCTAGCCCTGGACGGCCTCGGTCCGAACGCGCTGGTCCGCGTCGAACTGACCGGGGCGTTTTCCATCCCCCGCGCGGTCGCCAGCCCCAACGCGCGCACGGCCGTTCTGCTCGGCAGCGCCTCGCCTCGGGTCTGCGCGATGGTTCCAGCCGGGCCCGTCGACATTCCCGTGTGCGGCGGCCTCGAACTCGGAGCCATGCGCGCGAGCAGCAACGTCGAGGATGCAAGCCCCGTGTCGGCGCTTTGGCTCACTGCCCATGTCGAGCCCGGCGTGCGCTGGGCGTTTTCCGACCGGGTTGCGCTGTGGGCGTCGGGCCAGGTCCTCCTGCCCCTCGTGTTCCCGGAATTCGAGCTCACCGACCCCGCCGACAACACGCAAGCCGAGCTGGTGTACCGGCCGGAGCCCGTCGGCGTTCGCGGTTTGCTCGGCCTCGAGCTCCGCCTCGCAGGCCCTGGCTGACCCGACAAAAGACTCGCGATATCAGACACTTGTCTCTATCGAGAGATTTTCTCGGTAGGCCCGTGAAGGAACGCCGCGTCGCCGGGCATACGATCGGGGTGCATGGGAGGCGTGTCTAGTTCGGCGATGGAGGTGCGTGCGCTCGCGCCTCAGTTCGAGCCCAGGGCCAGCTTCGAGTCGCTGTACCGACAGTACTTTGGCTTCGCGTGGGCCAGCCTGCGGCGACTCGGAGTGCCCACCGCCACCATCGACGATGCGGCGCAAGATCTCTGGGTCACGGTGCATCGCCGACTCGAGTCGCTCGACCCGGCCGCGTCGGTGAAGGCCTGGCTCTTTGGGATTGCACGCCGGGTTGCCTCGCACTACCGACGCTCGGAGCAGCGGCACCGCCGCAAGCTCGCCGCCTACACGGCCGCGGACGTCCACGGGAAGAACGAGCCGATGAAGCGTCGCGAGGCGGCGCTCACCATGGAGACGTTCCTCGCTAAGCTCGACGAGAGCAAGCGCGTCGCGTTCGTCCTCAGCGAGGTCGAAGGCTGGAGCGCGCCGGAGATCGCCCGGGTCGCGGGCACCAACCCCAACACCGTGTACTCGCGGGTTCGGCTCGCCAAGGAGCAGCTGCGTAAGCACCTGCTCGACGCGGACAGCGAACTCTCGCCCAAGGAATGCGTCGAAGCGATGCGTCGCTCCACGACCGCGCCACCCGATGCTGCAAAGCGGTGCTGGGTTGCGCTCGCCCCGAAGCTGGCCACCGGCGTGGCGACCTCGGCAGCGGCGACCGGAGGCATGGTGGCCAAGCTGAAGCTCGTGCTCGCAGGGGCATTCCTCGGCGGCGCGGGCGTGGTCGGCATGGATGCAGCCCTGCCCGAGACACCTCCCCCTCCGACCGCCGTCGTGGCGCCCGCTGAACGCGCTCCGCTCGTCGTGTCCCCCGTGCCCACACCGAGTCCTACGCCCGCCGCAGCCGCTGCGCCCGTGGCCGAGGCCGACGACCGCCCTGCAGACTCGGAACCCGCCGCCACACCCAAGCCCCGCGTCGCACGTCCCGAGCCTGCGGCTGCGCCGGCCGAAGAGGTCCCCGCAAACGACCTCGCTGCACAGACCGCCCTGCTGGAGACGGCCAAGCGGCAGCTCGCTTCGGGCAAGCACGCCGCCGCCTTGAAGACGCTGCGTACCCACGCGAGCCGCCATCCCGACAGCCCACTCTCGGACATTCGTCAGCTCCTCGAAGTCGACGTTTTGTGCAAGGCCGGCCGCACCAAAGAGGCCCGCGGCCGCGCCACCGCTTACGCCCTAGCGACTTCGAGCCCCACCGCCGCCAACAAGCTGCGCACCGCCTGCCCGGAATGACTCGTCGGAAAGGGCGCCAGCCCCTCGTGGCGGGAGATGAAAGGGCAGCTTGGCTGCCGCAGCATCGGCACCCGAGAGGGTCCCCTCGCTGGAGTCAATACACGAAGGGGACGATTCGGTACGGCACCTTCTCGCAGTACCGATCCCAATCATCCCCGTACTTCCGCTGACACATCGAGTGGTCCCGACGCTCGCGATCGATCAGCAGCGGCACGAAGTAGATCACGTAGAAGAACGGCACGACGCTTCCAAAGCCACACGCCATGCACCACGCGAAGGCCATGAGCATGTCGCCGAAGTAGTTGGCGTGCCGCGCAATCCCCCACCAGCCGGAGAGCAGCAGCTTGGTGCCTCGTTCGGTCTGCATGCTCTGCGGGACCTTGCCCCAAATCTTGCGGCTCGGGTCCCGGCGGAACTGCTGCTTCTGCAGGTTGGCGCTACGGAAGATGTAGTAGCCGACGACGTTCAGCGCGAGCAAAGCAATCGCCGCCCATGCCGGCAGGTCCGGCTGCGCCTCGAGCACGTACTGCTGCTGGATCGTGAAGTTGAAGGGCATCCACACCAAGAAGGCGATCCACAGCATGAAGCCGAAGTTCTCCTCAATGATGTCGATCATCGACAGCAGGTTCGCCTCGAGGACGAAGAAATCGACGATGTACAGCGCCTGGCAGAGCGTCACCACCAGCATTGCGGTGGACAGCTCGCCCTGAGCCTCGATCTGCGCGGCCGGCAGCAACACGGCGAACGCCGCCCAGCCCCCCATACCCACGCGTGACTCGAAGAAGAACTTCAGGTCGTGCCTGCCGAGCCGCGGGTTGAGCACGGTGCCCATGAAGTAGTCGTAGATGACATTGCCCGTGCTTCGCTCCAGACCGCCGCGTCGTCGGCCGACCACGTAGCAGAGCCCTGCCGCCACGAAGGAGAACACGGTCGCAAGCGTCAGCAGCGGGCCGAGTTCATCCAGCACGGTCTTGGCCGAGAGGATGTCGAACATCAGCGCGCCGATCAGTCCGACCGTGGTCACGATGAATGCGAACAGCCCGTTGATGCGGTACTCGGCCGACTCGCCGCTCGGCGCGGGACGTCCCTGCACGACCTTGCCGGGGCCAAACACATACAGCACCGCGTGTACGAGTAGGAAGATCGCGAACGAGATGCACGCGGTGGGCGTAGGCGCGGGAATCATCGCCGCCACGTCCTCCATCGAGCTGGGCAGCCACAGTGAACCGCCGTGGTGCTCGATCGCCGACCACAGGTAGAAGCCCGCAAGCGGCATCACGATCGACAGCGCCAGCGCCCCGAGGGGGCCGCCGAACTGATCGGGTTTGGGCTGCTCGTGCGTCATCGCGCGGGACCATAGCAGCCTGAACTGCCGCCGCGACGCGTCCGGGCGCACCAACGTGAAACGCCGCGCGTGTGACCTGAGAAGTGGATCACACGGCGGCGCCTGCAGCAGGCCGCGAGGCTCAGCTGTCGAGTGCGATGACCGCCGACGCCCGATCGAGCGCCCGGAGCTCTTCGGCGAGCACGTTGCGCTTGATCTTCAGAGACGCCGTCGCCGGGAACTCGTCGTTGCGCACGATGTACCCACCAACCCGCTTGAAGTCGGGCAGCGTACGGTTGCGCGCGACCAGCTCCGCGACCATTGCATCGACATCGACGTCGGCATCGTTGTCCGGCCGCAGCACCACGATGAGCTGCTCGCCGAGCATGCTCTGGCTGGGCCAGATGTAGTTGGCCGCGAACACGCAAAGCTCTTCGCAGCCGGGCAGGTCGTCGAACGCGGACTCGATGTCCTCGGGGTAGATGTTCTTGCCCCCCTCGGTGACGATCATGTTCTTCGAGCGACCGCGCAGCGAGAGGTGCCCGGAGATGTCGATGCTGCCCAGGTCGCCGGTTCGCAACCATCCGTCGACGATGGTCTCCTCGGTGAGTTCGGGCGCGTCGAGATAGCCCTTCATCACGGTGCGGCCCTTCACCCAGACCTCACCCACGCCTTCTTCATTGGCGTTACGGATCTCCACCTGCACGCCGTCGACCGGCTTGCCAACGGTCGTGCTGCGGAACGGCTTGAGGTCGTTGACCGTGATGACAGTCGTGGCCTCGGTCAGGCCGTAGCCAATCGCGACGGGGATGCCAAGCTCGTAGAAGAACTCGACCAGCTTACGGTCCACGAACGTGCCGCCAGCGAACACGTTCTTGAGCTTGCCACCGAGCTCGTCGTGAATGGGCTTGAGCAGCCACTTCGACAGCGTGTGGTTGGGCTCCTTCGCTGTGAGGAAGTCGTTGACCTTGATCGCCGAGTCGACTATCTGGCGCGGCGTCTCGTCGAGGTCGTCCAGACGTTCCCGGATCCGCTTTTCGAGGTTCTTGAGGATGGTCGGGACCAGCGCGATGTGGGTGATCTCGTACTGCTTGAGCGATGCGCGGATGAACTGCGGCCGCAGCGAGCGCTGATGTACGATCGCCGCGCCCATCATGAGCGGCATGATGAAGCCGACCATGAAGTCGATCGCATGGTTCGTGGGCAAGATCGAGAAGAACCGCTCATCTTCGGCGATCGGGTACAGCCGACCCAGCACCTGCGCCTGCTCGAGGTAGTTGTCGTGCGTGAGCAGGCAGCCCTTGGGGGTGCCGCTGGTGCCCGAGCTGTAGACGACGCACGCCACGTCGTCGCGCGTGCGGTGCTTCAGCGTGAATGCTCCACCCGGGGCGTCTTCGAAGCGTTGGCCTTTGCCCAGCTCCGCGCCCTCAGGCGCTTCGGTCACGAACACGAGCGTCTGCTCGAGCGCCGAGCTGTCCTCGCGCTGCATCTTGACCCACGTGCTGTACTCGGTAACCAGCACCTTGGGCTTGCAGTGCGCCGCGATGGCGAGCTGCTCGGGCACGGTCAGCTTGTAGTCGATGGGCACGAGCACGCCGCCGGCCCAGAACCCGCCCAAGCCGGAGAAGATCCACTTGGCCTGGTTCTGCATGACGATCGCGCAGCGATCGCCCGCCTCAAAGCCGTGGCTTTGCAGCAGCGCCGCGAAGCGCTCGGCCTCTTGCTTGAGCTCGCGGTAGGTCCAGCGCCCGTTTTCACGATGCCGATCGGCCTCGATGAGCGCGGTGTTGGTCTTGAACGTGACGAGGGCGTCGCGGACGGCTTCGCCGACGCACGGGATTCGATTGAGGGTCAGCATGGCGGACGGCTCAGATGCGAGCGTCGATGGCGGCCGAAAGGGCGCCGAAGGTCTTGATGTCCTGAAGCTCGTAGTCGGGGATCTCGACGTCGAACTCCATCTCGAGCTCGCTCATGAGCTCGGCGGCCTGAAAGCTGTCGATCCCCAGCGTCTCGAAGATGTCGCCCTCGGCTTTGATGCTCGAGGCGTCGACGGAGTAGCGCTTGGCGCAGAGCTGGGTGAGGCGGTCGAAACTGGCGGACATGGGTGATGAACTCGCGTTGATGTAGCCGCGTTTGCAACAGGGCTTACGGAAGGTACGGGCGCGGGTCGTCGCTTTCGACGAACTTCTTGAGCGCCGCTTGCAGCACGGGGCGGGAGGCGAGGCGGACGAAGATCTCTTTCTCTTCGTCGAGCTGCTCGCGGGGCAGAGGCTTCATGAACGCCTTGCAGGTTCGGCGGGCCTCGGGGTCGAACTTGTTGGCCTGCTCGGCGCTCTTGCGGGCGGCACGAAGCCCGGCCCCCACGGGCACCATCTGGCTGACCATGCCGCACGCCACGGCCTTCTTGGCGTTGATCGAGCGGCCCGTCAGCAGCAGGTCACGCACGACGGCGTTGGACACGTCGCGACGCAGGCGAGGAATGCCGCCAAAGCCCGGCACGATGCCCAGCCGCAGCTCGGGGAACGCAAAGCGGGCGCTCTTCTCGGCGATGAGGATGTCGCAGGTCAGCGCGAGCTCGAACCCGCCCCCGAAGCAGATGCCGTGAATCACCCCGATCGTGGTCAGCGGCAGCATGTCGAGTCGGTCCATGACCGAGTGAATCCGATCGATGAAGTCGCGTAGACGGGGCTCCTGCTCCTTCTCGGGCACGTCCATCAGGCCGTTGTAGAGCTCGCGCAGGTCGGCGCCCGCCGAAAAGCCGCCGCGCACCGAACTGTGAATGATCAGCGCCGAGGCGTTCTCGGTGTCGATGACGTCGAGAAAGCGCTCGAGCTCGGCGAGCATGGTGGTGCCGATCTCATTGCACGGGTCGCGCCCGAGTTCGAGCTCGTACACGCCGTCGCGGAGCGTCCAGCGAACCATCTAGCGCGCCGCCTCCATGCGGGCCTTCTCTTCCTTCTCGGCGCGGAAGGCTTCGTAGACCGCATCGATCTCCTTGGAGAAGTGCTTTTCGATGACCGCGCGGCGCAGCTTCTGGTTGGCCGTGAGCAGGCCGTTCTCAGGCGTGAACACCTCATCGACCACGATCGAGTTCTTGATGCGCTTGTAGAACGGCTGGTCGTCGTTGATGGTCTCGAGCGCGTGGTCGATGGCCGCCTGCGTGGGCTTGCCGGTGACGATGATCGACAGGAACGGACGCGCGTGGCCGACCACGACCGCCTGCTCCGCGCCGTCGCAGTGCTCCATGAACTTCTCTTCGATCGGCTCGGGCGCGATGTTGTGGCCCGACTCGGGCACCAGCAGGTTCTTGATGCGCCCGATGATCTTGAGGTTCTCGTCCGCGATGTCGACCTGGTCGCCGGTGTGGAACCAGCCGTCGGAGAGGGCCCGCTTGGTCTCAGCCTCTTTCTCCCAGTAGCCCGCGAAGATGTTTGGACCTTTGACCAACAGCTCTCCTTCTTCGCTGAGCTTGGTCTGCACGCCCGCGATCGGGATGCCGACACGACCGGGCACGGTGCGGTGCGGCTCGTCGAGCGAGACGATGCCCGTGGTCTCGGTGAGGCCGTAGGCTTGGTAGACCGGAATGCCGAGCATCTGGAACCATCGCTGCGTGTCCTCGGACAGCGGCGCGGAACCGCTGATCAGGAACTCGAGGTTGGGCCCGATCTGCTCGCGGATCTTCGCGAACACCGCCTTCTCGGCGACGGCGAGCGCGGCCTTCTGCAGGAAGTTGGCCTTGCCCTCGACCGAAGCTCTGTAGCCCTCGATGCCGCGGTTGTAGAGCTCGAGGCCGATGCCACCCCGCTCTTTGATCTTGGCGCCAACGCCGTTGCGGATCTTCTCGAGCACGGCGGGCACGTTGAGGAAGTAGTTCGGCTTGGCGGTGGCAATCTCGACGACCAGCTTGTTGAGGTCGGTGGAGATCATCATCGGGTTGGGCCGCGAGAGCTGCGTCCACAGCATCATCCGGCTGGCCGCGAAGCAGAACGGCAAGAAGTGGAACACCCGATCGGGGCCATCCTTGGGCTTGGCTACACCGCCGATGCGCTCGGCGGTCTTGGGCAGCATGAAGTCGATGTTGGCCCGATTGAGCATCACGCCCTTGGGCTCACCGCTGGTGCCCGAGGTGTAGATGATCGCGACAGTGTCTTCGGGTGCCAGTTCGTGGAGCCCGACCTCGACCGGATCGTGCTCGAACAGCTCGTCGAACGTGAGGATTTGGCAGTCGCCGCGATCGGTCCACGCCTCTTCGATGGAGGCTTTGAGCTCCTTGGTACCCGCCATGAGCACGGTCGGTCGGGCGCTTCGCAGCATCACGGCGAGCTCTCGCGGCTCTTGGCGGTCGTACAACGGCACGATGATGCCGCCCGCAGAGATCGCGGCGAGGTCGGCGCAGACCCAGCGCACCGAGTTGGGTGCCAAGATTGCGACCCGGTCGCCCGGCTTCAGCGCGGTCTCGTTCAGCGCACCACGGGCGCGCGCGATGAGGTCGAGCATGCCCGTGCCGTCGGTGCCGCGCAGGGTGGTGGCATGAACTTCGATGAGCTTGGTGCGCTCTGGCTTCGTTCGCAGATTGTCGAAGATCGTGGTCAGAAAGCTCATCGCATGCGCTCCTCGGGCAAGCAGAGGCGGGCAGGATACCCACCGAAGCCAGTCGTTCAACCGTGCGCCGCATCCGCTGAAAATGTGTCGCGAACGACGCTTCGCACCCGCGATAAACGTGCAGTTTCACGAAGCTTTTCCGCCTCCGAATCCGCGTCGTGTCCGCACGCACGCCATCGCGCAAAGGCTTGCCCCGCGGCCAGCGGTCCCACGGTCGTGCGCCGAGCGAGGTCTCGCCTGATAGGGTGGCGGCCGTGCTGGCGCCCATCGTCGCCGCGCTCGCGAGCCTGTCCGAGCCCGAAGCCGCTGCCGCGACGGACGACGCGTGTACCTGCGCGCCGTACGACGTCCGCTGTCGCGAACGCACCCCTGCGTGCTGGGATGAGGAACAGCTGCAGCCGCAGGTCAACACGCCTCCCCCACCTCCGCCCCCCGCACCCTGGCCGGGCTGGCGTCGGCGCGGCCTCATGTTGCGCGCGAGTACTGGGCTGACCCACTGCGCGCAGGAAATCTGCAACAGCATACCCATCGGAGGCATGGCGCGACTCGACGCGGGCTACCGCATCGGGCTCGTCAGCATTTGGCTCACGGTCGGCGGCGGCGGCGGCTTGCTCGACATCCCCGAGTTCGAAGACGAGGAAGGACTCGTCACGGGCATCGAGGGCGGACTCTCCTTCTTCTATGCAGGCGCCGGGATGGCGCTGCACCCGATGGATCTCGGCCGCATCGATCCGTTCGTCGGCGTCAGCGTCGGATTCTCGCGCGTCGAGCAGCGCTTCCGCTCCGACCAGCGCAACTTCGACCTGCTCTACACGCGCGGAGGCGTCACACCTAGCGGAGGCCTCGACGTCTACGTCGCACCTCGCGTCGCCATCGGCCCGCGTGTCGACGTGGTCCTGCCCTTCGGTGGGAGTCAGTGCATCGAACAGGGCGACGATCAGGAATGCGTCAATACGGTCGACATCGTCGATACCGAAGAGGCGGCCGTCGCCCGCGCACGCCGACGTACCTTTCCCCGCCCGTGGTCAGCTAGCGTACAAGTCACGATGTACCTGTTCTGACCGCGCAGCACATCGCCCCACGCGAACTGAACAGGGGGTGAGCAGGCGCGCGTGACGATCCATCGTGACGTTTGCCGGCGCGCGAACCGGGGCCTGCGACCCAACTGACGCTTGGAGACGCCCCCGATCGTCCACTACCGTAGGGCTCTTGCCGGATCGTTGCGACATGTGCGGAGCCAAGCTCCGCCCTGGGGCAACCGCATGTCACGAGTGCGGTGAACCCGTGCCCTCGATGGAGGAGCCCATCTCGGAGGTGATGGCCTCGAGCTCGAGCACCGCGGTCGAGGCCGTGCCGCCTGGGCCCGATTGGACCGCGGCCGAAGAGCTCACCGATCCAGACTTCGAAGAACCCACGCGCAGCCGCACCGGGTTGTGGGTCGGGCTGGTCGTCGGGGTGGGTCTGCTCGGCGCAGGTGGCTACGCGGTCGCGACGATGAGCAGCCAAGACGAGGCCCCACCACCGAGCGTGGCGACCGAAGACGCCGACGAGGCGCCCGCCCACGATCCCGCCCCCCCGACCCCAACGCCGACCCAAGCGTCGTGCCCGGAGCTGACCGCGCTGCAGGGGCACTGGTCCTTCATCACCGAAGTCACCGGCACCCGCGTCATGCAGTCCTCCGGACTCAACGGCTTCTACGAGCTCGACGTTGCACTCGAAGACTGCGCCGCCACGGCCACCGTCACGAAGACCGGCTACACGGCGCGCAAGTTCACAGACAAGCGGATCCAAACCGCCACCGCGCCCCTGACCGCGACCGAAAGCCCGCGCGCGGGCTTCTTCGAGGCCGAGTTCTCGATGCAAAGCGGTGCTGGACCCCATGGAGTGCTGCAGTTCTCCTTCGCCCCCCACGGCGACGCGTTGACCGGCATCTACCGGCAGCGCGGCGCTCGATGGCGCGACACCGGATTGAGCGGCTTCCTGCACGGCGTGCGCGAGGGGGACTACCCACGCGACCCCGTCGCCGCTTCGCAGTCGTGCACCACGCGATGCAACCTCGCCTGTGATACGGCGACCCGCGAAGGTGTGACCTCCGACGCGATGCAGGCCTGCACGTCGAGCTGCACCGAAGATCCGGGCGCTCCTGCACGCTGCGGCGACGACCAGCCGGCGCCCGAAGCCTTCGCCCTTCCGCTGGAGGGACCCGGCAAGCTCAAGTCGCTTTGCAAGGGAATCGGCGGCTGCGCCAAGAAGCTCGCGCGCGGAATCAAGACCCCGGAGCTGGCCACTGACCGCCTGCCTGAAGGCTGGGCGGACGTGAAAATGGTCCGCGGCAAGAAAGAAGGCAGCCCTCGCCTCGCGCTGCACGCCGCCGACGGGTGGTACCTCAGCGCCCCCCTGCTCGACGTGCCGCGCAAGACCAAGCTCGGCAAGCAGCGCTTGTACGGCCGCCAACTTGGGGACGGCAGCGCGCGCAAGTACGTGCTCGGCCTGTCGCGAGCCTCCGGAGACGATGCAGCAGAGACGTTCGTCGTGTGTCGGCTCGACGCCTCCGCCTCCTGCGTGCGGGTGCCGAAGCGCCGCGAAGATGTCGTCACGGCGCTGCCCGAAGGCGTGCTCTCCGTCGGGGCGCGCGTCGACGGACCCAGCGGCGTCTTCAGCTGGTGAGCGCTGATGCCGGCGGAAGTTCGAGGATCGCTCGGGCGAGATGGTGCCCACGGGCCGCGGCCGCCCGAGCGACCGCCGTCTGCATCGAGTCGACGGCGTGACGCACGACATCGTGCGCAGCGCGGACCTCATGGGGTGCCCGCCCATCCCGCGTCGCCACGGAGAGTTCGGCGATCGCGAGTCGAATGAGCCGGCCGAGCTCGATCATCAGTTCGCCGTTCGCAGCGGCCCGGATCGCATCGCCGAGTGCCGCCGCAGCCTCGACCTCCCCAACGCTGAGATGCGCGCGAATGCGGATGGCCAGGGCAGCGGCTCGAATCTCGCGCCCTTCGTGCAGCGCGGTCGCCTCGTGGGCAGCCTCGATCGCAGCCGCGGGTCGCTCGAGGCGTTGATGGGCCATGCCCGCGTTGAGCCAAGCCCCCGCCCGGATGCGGGGCGTCGCGTCTTCGCTGGTGCCCACGTCGATGAGCATCTCGATCGCCCGAAGAGGAGCCTCCTCGACGAACACCTTGCCAAGTGAGAGCTGCGCCCATTGAGACAGCACCCTGTCCCCGAGGCGACGCGCATTGGCAGCCCCCTCTTCTCCGATCTTGCGCGCATCGTGAAGCAAGCCGAGAAAGCAGCTTCCCGAACACAGATACAGCTGCTGGACCGTGGCCGTACGAATGTCGCCAGCTTCGAGACACGCCTCATACGCGTCCGTGAGGTGCTGAAGCATCGAGGCCGTGGCCCGGGTCGAGAAGGCGCCTCGACGCGAGGACACGGCCGCACGTGCCGACGCGCTGAGTCCGCCCGGTGCAGCGGCCTGCTGCAACGCGGCATCGACAGCCTCGAGAAGCGGATCCCCCGCCGCCGCAAGCTGGGTGGCGGCGCGCGCCAGCGCGAGGACCTGAGCGCTTCGGTTCTCCTCTGCCCCAGCGTTCGCAAGCAGAATGCGAGCCTGCGAGACGACTGCATCGTGCTGACCCAGCTGCCCCGAAACCCGGATGCTCATCGCCATCCGCTCGTACCAGAGCACCGTTCGCGGCGAAGCAAGGTCGAGTGCGTGGGTGCTGGCAACCGACGCGACCTCGAGTCGCCCCTGCCCCAGCGCCCCCTCCGCCCGCGAGAACTCGAGGTCTCCGCGCAGTGATGGGTCATTCGCGAGACCCAAGCCACGCTCGGCCCACGCATGGGCCAGGTCGGGTTCGGCAGCGGCCAACGCCTGCCTCGATGCAGCGAGCCAGGCACCCGCCGCTTCGTGCAGGCGTCCCGCTGCTTCGAGATGGCCCGCCACGACCGAGGGCCCAACATGGCCACGCGTCGCCATCCAATCCGCAACGGCGGCGTGGGCCTCGACCTGCTCGGCCGCCGAGAGGCAACTCCGGGCACGAAGCGCTTCGTGATGTGCATCGATCAGGATGCGTCGCGTCGGACCGGTCCCATCGATGCGTATCGCACCGAGCGCGACCAGCCGCTCGAGCGTCCGTCGCCATGCCTTGTGCCCCGGCTCGAAGCCGAGCAGCGTTCGGAGCAGCTCGACCGGCATGGGGCGGACGAAGGATGCCATCGCCAGCACGCGCTGCTCCGCCGCCGCGAGGGTCCCGACCCACTCGCGGCGCCCCAGCAGGCGTACGCGCAGCCGAGCCGGGTTCCCTCCGCTTCCCTCGACGGCATCGGCGAGCACTTCGGCGGAGAGGTCCCCACGCAGCATGGCGGCCAGCCGTCGCAGCGGCCGCGGCGCAATGGGACCCAGCGCCACCCGTTCTGCGACCGCTGCGTCGCGAGCATGCTCTCGAACCAACCACTCGAGCGCCTCTGGTTCGCGTGCCGTCACGACCACGATCCAGCTCGACTCGCGGCGATGCGCGAGCGCCATCGACAGCAGACGCAACGAGACGCGATCGGCTCGATCGGCACCATCGATGAACAGCGGCGTCAGCGTCGTGCACGCCTCGATCCAGCGCGACCACGCCACGCGAATCTGGTCTGCCAGCATCGCTGGGTCGCGACCAACGCCGTTCAGCGTCGCGACCCGCTCGAAGCTCGCCTCGAGCGCATCGAGTTCGTCGCCGCGTTCCCCCGCAGCACGACACCGTGAGACCCAGCCGCGCGCAACCTCGTACGGCGCAGCCGACCGACCCTCGTCGACCCGAATGCGTACCGGCGTCAGGCTGCGTTCTTCCAGCAGACGATCGACGACACGGCTCTTGCCGCTCCCTGCCTCTCCAGCGACCAGCAGCAGCGCGGCCGTGCCATCTTCAGCGGCCGCCTCGAGGGCTCCCGATGCCCGCCCCAGCTCGCGTCGTCGTCCAACAAGCGCAGTCGACGAGGGCTCGATTGCACGGACCGTCGCGTCGTCGCCGAGAATGGGCTGCGGACGCGGTACCGACTCCCGCGGTGGCGAGACCGCATCGCGAACCGAACTCGCGGCGTCGGCAAGCTCGAGCAAGAGATCGCCCATCGACGCTGGGCGCGCCGTGGGCTCGCGGTGCATCATCGAGTCGACCAGCGCACCGAACGAAGCAGGCAGGTCCTGCCGGACCGAACAGATCCGCGGCGCGCGGCCTCGCAAGATCTCCACCAGCATGGCCCCCGCGTTGTCGGCACGGAACGGAAGCTGCCCGGTGAGCAGCTTGAAGAGCGTGACGCCCAAACCGTAGATGTCGGTCGCTTCGGAGGTCTTGCCTTCGATCTGCTCAGGGGCCATGTAGGCCGGCGTTCCCAACAGCGCCCCGGTCGAGGTCATCGTGTGGCCCGCAAAGCGAGCGACCCCGAAGTCGATGAGCTTGGTCTTCGCGGGGTCGTCGTCGACGAGAAAGATGTTGCTGGGCTTGAGGTCACGGTGGACCACGCCCGCCGCGTGGGCGTGCGCGAGTCCTTCGGCAGCCGCGCGGACGATCGTCAACGCATCGGCCGCAGGAAGAGGCCCTTGTTCGACGCGTTCGGATGCAGGGTGTCCTGCAAGCCACTCCATGACCAAGTAGCGCTCGTCGTCGACGGTGATGCCTTCGTCCAGGTACGCGACGATCCTGGGATGGACGAGCGAACGAATGAGCTCGACTTCACGGTCGAAGCGCGCCAGGTCTCGAGCGTCTGCGCGGCGCAAGACCTTGATCGCGACGAGGCGGCCATCGCCTGGATGCCGCGCCTTGAACACGACGCCCATCCCCCCCTCCCCGATCTTGCCCAGCACTTCATATGGACCGATACGGTGGACGTCCCCGTCCGCCACGCCTGCCCGTCGCAACACCGCCGCCAAGCCGAGCTTGCGCTCCAAGCCGTCGGGCGCGGGCGGTCGAGCGCGACGCATCGCGTCCGGGCCCTCGGGCTTTGTGGGGTCATCCGCCACCGCGCAGCATTTTCGCCGATCCTCCAGTGACGGGTCGAGAGGGTTTGGTACGGTCGCCCACGCGATGCCGCGCGTGCACGTCATGGTCCGCGTCCCGTGGGGACACACGAACGCGAGCCCGTTCTGCGAGAAGGTGCTCGTATACGCTCAGCTTGCGCAGATCGAGCTCGAAGAAGTTCGAGACCTGTTTCCAACCGCAGGCCCCAAGGGCAAGTACCCATGGCTCGAGGATGGTGAGACCAAGCTCGGCGACTCCCAGGCAATCGTCGAGCACTTGCAGGCACGTCACGATGACCCGCTGGGTGATCGGGCACTGCCCGAAGCCGTCACGCGGCGCTGCCACCTCGTTCGCCGCGTGTTCGAGGAGAGCCTGTACTTTGCGCTGCTCGCCGAGCGCTATCAGGACCCGGCCGTTTGGCAGCGCTTCCGCAAGGACCTGGGCGCGGTGGTTCCGGCCGGCTTGGGCCGCTTGGCGACGCCCCTCATTCGCCGAGACATCCGTACGATCATCCGGCGCCAAGGCTACGGCCGACACTCGGTCGAAGAGATTCGGCGCATCGCCGCCGACGACTTCGCGGCAGTCGCCGACGCGCTCGGAGACCAGTCGTTCTTCGCGGGCGAGACCCCGCACGCCATCGATGCGATTGCGTTCGGGTTCCTGAGCAACGTGTTCGAGACCCCGATCCCGACGCCGATGGGGGCGCTGGCGGGCGCACACGACAACCTGCGTGCCTTCTACGACCGCATGCGAACTCGCTTGAGTGCCTGACGGCGCGGGTTGCTACGGGCTGGCCTCGGCCGGGGTCAGCCAGGCTCCGTAGGTCTCACGAACGCTCTGTTCCACCTCGGGCGGAAGCATGGCGCGCTCCATCTGCTCCCTGAGCGCCTTGCGGGCTCGGAACAGTCGGCTCTTGACCGTGCCGGGCGGGATCGCCAGCACGACGGCCAACTCGGACACCGAAAGGTCTTCCCAGTAGTAGAGCTCGAGCGCAAGCTGGAGCTCCAGCGGAATCTGCTGCAACGCGTCGATCATCACCCGCTGCTCCTCCCGCTTGGCGAACGCCGTGGACGCCCCTGGATCGAGGTCCCGCGCGCTGCTCACTCCGAAATCCGGATTGAGGCGCCCGGCGTCACGTCGACGCCCTCGGTACGTCTCGAACAGCAGGTTCCGCGCGACGCCGAAGAGAAACGACCGGAAGCTGCCCTCCCCCCGGAAGCGGCGAATGCCCTCGGAGCAGCGCAGGAACGTGCGCTGCACGAGGTCGTCCACGTCTCGCGAGGCCTTGGTCTGAAAGAACCGCACGATTGCGTCGTAGTAGCGGCTGATCAGCGTTTCGCCAGCGGCGGCGTCTCCCTCTCTCCAGCGTGAGAGGAGCGCTTGATCGGTCGCCTCCACGACTCGACCGTAGCACGGGACCCCGATCGCGCCCGCGAATCCGAGCACCGAACGTTCGCGGTGGGTGCGCTCGAAAAAAGTCGTGAACCGATGGTGTCTCCGGATCACTGGCGCGGCTGGAGACTACGAATGTCCACGCGTCCGCACTCGACCCCCATCGCCGTCGTTGGCCTTGCCTGTCGCTTTCCCGGCGGCGTCGCATCTGCACAGCAGTACCTCGAGTTCCTCGAGGGCGCGGGCGATGGGGTCGTACCGATCCCCGCCGATCGTTGGAACCTCGACCTCTTCCACGACGCGGACGCCAACGCACCGCTGGCCGGGCTCGATGGCGAGACGATTCGTCGTGCGAAGGTTCTCGAAGGCCTCACCGAGCAGATCGCAGCCTCGTTCCACACCGGCCCGGACCGCATCGACACCGATCGATCCCTGCGCGACCACGGGCTCGACAGCATCGTCGCGGTCGAGGTCAGCGTCGCGATCGCCGAGGCGTTCGGCGTGGAGGTCTCTGCGATGGACCTACTCGCGGGTCGGAGCATCGCGGCACTGGCCGAGCGCATCGACCGTGGTCTCGGCGAGCGCGTCGACGGAGCCCGCGACCATGCCGAGCGCACGACGAAAACGACCTGACCTTTCCCGACGACGTCGTGCCCGGGACCGGCACACACTTCGTGGCAAAGGCCGAATGCTCGAGCACCGACGCCCGCCGCGGCCGCGCCTCGGCACGCGCCACCTTGTTCAACGAAGACGGCCTCGAGGTTGGTCGGCTCGACGTCGACTACCACGCCATCGAGGTGCCCTCGTTCGAGGCGATGTTCGCCGAGCGCATCCGCCCCACCGCTCCGCTGGACGGGCACGATCCTTACGCACGAGCCGGCGCATTCGAGCCCCCGCAAGGGCGCTGGAACGACGGCGACTTCGTGCGGGACCTGCCCGCCGTGCGGGCCGAGGACTGCGTCGGTCACTTCCCACGGTTGCCCGCGCTTCCCGTCGCCGTGCTGGGGCGTCACGCGCTTCGTACCGTGCTGGACGCGGCCCGTACGGGGACCGAAACGCCGGATGCCCGAGGGCTCGTATTTCGATGCGACCTCGTCGCGCACCGGTTGGTGTGGGCTGGCGAAGCGGTGCGCATGCGCGCGAGCCAAAGCGATGCAGGGCTTTGGAGCTGCGCTGTCGAGACGCGCTGCGGAGCCGCGGTTGCCGAGTTCACGCTGGCTCTATCCTTGGAGCGCGGCCAGCAAGACGCGGTCTTCGCTGCCGAGTCGTCGGCGTGCCTTCAGTGTGGTCCCAGTAGAACCCACTGAAATCCTGCGGCTGGGCATCGACGGGCGCCCCTCGCTCGTCGACCAGCCGCACGCGGGTGCCTTCGACCTCGAGAGCGACGGACCTCCACTCCAACGCAGCAGGTGCTCACGCGACGAGCATCGTGGGTATGATGGCGCGCAGGGGTGAAGGATGCGAACGCGAAATCGGGCGAGAACCGCACCGACGCGCCAACCGAGACCGTGGGTACCGAGGTCACCACGCCCGCCGCAAGCGCAGCGCGAACGCCTCGGCCCGAGCGATACCAGCTCCTGGAGCCGGTCGGGACCGGGGGATGAGCGTGGTCTATGCGGCACGCGATCGACAGCTCGATCGCGACGTCGCGCTGAAGGTCATGCGACGCAAGGACGACCAGGCGTTCGACGAAACTCGATTGCTCGATGAAGCCGGTACGCTCGCGGGGCTCGCCCACCCAAACATCGTCCCCGTCTTCGATGTCGGCCACACACACGACGGCGACGTGTACATGGCGATGGAGCTGGTCCGCGGCAAGAACCTGCTGCAGTGGCTCGCCGCGGCGCCCCGGACGTGGTCGGAGATCCTCTCCATGTTGATCCAGTCGGGGCACGGTCTCGCGGGTGCGCACGCAATGGGCCTCGTGCACTGCGATTTCAAGCCCGGCAACATTCTCGTCGGCGACGACGGTCGCGTACGCGTGGTGGACTTCGGCATCGCGCAGCGAACACCTCTCAGCCGCACGCTCGCCTCGACCAATGCCGAGGGGGTGAAGAAGGAGCAACGCATGGTCGTGGGCACGCCGCGCTACCTCTCTCCGGAGCAGGCGACGGGTCGCCCGCTGGACGCGCCCTCGGACCAATTCAGCTTCTGCGTCACGCTGTATGAGGCGCTGTACAGGGAGCACCCGTTTGCGGGCCGAGACCATCGCGAACGACTCCGCCAGGCGCGCGCAAGCGCGGTTCGAGCTGCGCCACGAGGAAGCACCGTGCCCAGCCGCGTGAACGCGGCGATCGTTCGCGGGCTGCAGAGCATGCCGGCCGACCGTTGGCCCACGATGGACGCGCTGCTCGACGCACTCGGACGGGCGCAGCGAGATCGTCGACGCACCGGCGTCCTGATGCTCGGCGGCGGCGCGGCGCTCGGACTCGTCGCGTTGGGGCTGTCGTCGACCCCCGACCCCTGCGCCTCGACGCGAGGGGAACTCGACGATGCCTGGTCGCCTCAGCGCCGCGATCGAATTCTCGACGCCTTTCTCGCGTCCTCGCTGCCGACCGCGACCGACCAGGCCAATGCCATCGATGACGCACTCGACGACTTCGCCTCAGCTTGGCTGCGAGCTCGCCACGACGCCTGTTCCGCCACCGAGCGGTCGGCCCCCCAGCGAAGTGCCGTCTTGACCTGCCTCGACGACGCGAGGACACAGTTCGCGGTGCTCGTGGAGGAGTTGGGGACCGCCGAGGCGGACGTCCTTCGTAACGCGTCCGAGGTGGTCTCGACGCTGCCCGATACGAGCGCGTGTCGTCAGGCCCTTCCCGGTGCGCCGCCGCCATCAACCTCGAGCCCGCGCAGCCGAGCGCTGGCACAGTCCCTCGCCCGCGTGCCCGTTCTGCTGGGTCTACACCGCTACGAACGGGCCGACGCCCTCACTCGAGACGTCTTGCACGAAGCGCGTCAGCTCGGCGACCCATCGCTACTGGCCGACGCCCTCTCCCGACGTGGAGACGTTCTCGAGGGACACGGATCGGTATCCGACGCGGTCGAGCTGTGGGAGCAGGCTTTTCACGCAGCAGGGGCAGCAGGTCGCGATCAGCTCGCGGCCGAGATCGCCTTGGGCATGCAGGTCGCGTACGGCTACAACCTGGACCAACCCAAACCTGCCGCCCGCTGGAGCGGGTTGGCGCGCGCAGCCGTCGAGCGACTCGGCGACGCCGCGGGCTGGCGCGGGCTGCCTCGCACAGATGCGGGGCGACCACGGCAAGGCCGCAGAGTACTTTCAACGCGTCTACGATGCCGAAGCGGCCGTTGTTCGGTGTCGACGACGTGCGCATCGCCATGTCGACGAACAACGTGGGGACGGCACTGTCGAGACTCCGTCGGGATGAGGATGCCGAGGCGTTTTGCCGCCGCGCCATTGCGGCGTACGAGTCCGGAGAATACCTCGACATCGACCTCGCCCGCCCCGTCGGCAACCTTGCGGTCAGCCTGATGCGCCGCAAGAG
The DNA here is from genome assembly GCA_964432695.1 of uncultured Nannocystaceae bacterium. Classification (GTDB taxonomy): domain Bacteria; phylum Myxococcota_A; class Polyangia; order Nannocystales; family Nannocystaceae; genus CAJXVA01. Next base: position 659 of record CAYSPB010000007.1, on the reverse strand, counting down.
CTTCGATGAAGCTGAGGTCCAGCTGATCCGAGCTATTGAACTCATCGAAGCCGAAGGGGGTCCGCTGCATGGCGACCTTAGCGGACAATGGTTCAACCTCGGGTCCGTCTACCTCGACACCGACCGGCCGGAGAAGGCGCTCGAGGCCATGGAGCGCTCCCTTGCCGTCGACCGACACGTGCTCGGGGACGACCACGCCTACGTCGCCCAAACGATCGGGCTGATGGCCAAGGTCCACGCACGACAGGGTCGGAGCGACCGCGCGCGCGCAATGCTCGAAGAGGCCATCGCAATGTACCGACGCGTCGAAGGTGACCCGATGCTCGTCGCCGCGTCCGAACTCGACCTCGCAGAACTGCTGTGGGACGCCGGCGAGCGAGACGCTGCCGACGCCTCGTGCCGAACGCCGAGGCTGCACTCGAAGCCGCCGGCGCAAACGGTCGACCGCGCCTCGAGCAGCTGCACGCCTGGAAACGCTCCCGCTGAGGCCGCGGCCATGCACAAGCGTCCGCAGCTCCTCGACGGCTGACCATCTTCGGAAAGGTGGGGCCGACGGGCTAGCGCCGAACGCGGCGGACGCCCGCGCTGGCACCGAGCACGAACAGTGCGGGGACCCCCATCCAAATGCCCACCTTCCCGAAGGGCCGCACCAACATGAG
>CAYSPB010000006.1:45787-49010 GCA_964432695.1 uncultured Nannocystaceae bacterium | reverse complement strand
CGATACCGCGAACATGGCCACCGCGCTCGGCGGTAGCTTCTGGATGTGGGGCCTGGCCTGCGGCGCCTTCTCGGTCCTCGTGCTGGCGCTGGGCGTTTGGCTGTTCTCTCGCGCCTTCAACGTCGAGCGCTGAGCCCACCGAGCCGAAGGTCATCGACCTGCGGGCGGTTCAGGCGGGAACAGCGTTGCCGGGTCATCATCGACGGTGCTGTAGACGACGTCGGTCACGAGGACGCTGCCGGACTGCACGGTCTTGCGCTCCATGGCGTGCGGTAGGCGAAGGCCGAGCACCGTACGGTAGTCACTGAGGCGTTCGTTGGTGCGAATGCCCCCCGGCCCGTTCCAGAGCGCTTCGTACTCGCTCTCGAGGATGTCCCCCGTCTGCGCGTCCAGCAGCATTTTCACCGTTGGCAACTCGCCCTTCGTCCCCGCAATGCGCACGACCTCGGTGTCGTCGAGTTTTGCAGCCCCCTCGACCTCGACCTCGTCGAAGACGGTGGTGAGCCGGCGCGCGTACAGCAGCGGCGAGAGCAGTAGCGACTGCGCGAGCTGGTTCCCGACCAGGTCTTCCTGCGGACCAAAGGCAGAAACTTCCCAACCGCCCTCGGGCGCAACCATGGTCTCGCTCCAGCCGAACTTGCCCAGGTCGGTTCGTGTGAGCATGCGGCCATCGGGCGCGATGAAGATCGTCGTCGTGCCATCGACACCCGACTGGGCAAACCGGACGTTCGCGGTCACCTTGACCACGCCGAGCTTGCCGAGCGCGCGTTCCGCCTTGGCCGAGCGACGTGCCTTCTCGAGCTTGGCCATCGACGGCCCGTCGCCCGCGGCCGCCTTCTTCATGCGAGCGAGTTCGAAGGTTTGCCCGCCTTGATGCAGCACGACTTTGCTCGGCCGCTCGGGCGGCAAGAACTCGATCTGAATGTCCGGCTTGACCCGGAACGCCCAGCGACCTTCTTCGTTGGGCGGAAACAGCTCGTACACCATCTGCTTGGGCACATCGATCGCGAGCCGGTTGTTCCGCACCATCACTTCGGCTTGGCCAAGCACGGAGTGCTCATAGCGGCCCAACAGCGGCTCGAGGCTCTTCAGCGGAACCTCCGGCGCAGGCGTGTACCCTTCGCGGAACAACTCGAAGTCGAAGCCGCCTTGGTACAGGTGCATCGCATTCACGGCTCCTTCGGTTTGGGCGAATCTGACCGCGATCGTATCGGTGACCGCAAAGGGCCGCTTGCCGTCTTCGCCAGGCGGCTCGAGTTCGTAGTTCTGCTGACCCGGCACGTCCACGTACAGCACGCCGTCCTTGCTGCTGACCGTGAACGACTTGCCCGCGAACGGTCCGAAGCCGGCCACGAACTTCCCTTCGAACGCGGTGACGTCTTCCTCTGCAGCGGGTGCGGACGCCTCGGCCTGCTCGAGCAGCGTGTCGTAGACGATGCCGCGCACCGCGTCCTGCATCGGACTGAACGAGACATTGGAGAGCATCACGAAGCCCAGCCTTTCCTCGGGCAAGAAGCTGACCATCGCGGCGTAGCCATCGATGTTGCCCCCGTGGTGCAGCATCGGCTGTCCGTCATAGTCCTCGATGAACCAGCCCAGGCCGTACTTCATCGATCCACCCACATCGATCTGCGGCGTCCAGGTTTCCTTGAGCGTTGCAGGCTCGATGAGCGTTTGTCCCTCGAAAGAGCCCGCGTTGATCTGCATGCGCACCCACGCCGTCATGTCGAGCACAGTCGAGTTGATCGCGCCAGCGGGTGCGATCTCGTCGAGGGACCGCATCGGCACCGGCTTGAATGTCTCCTTCTCTTTCTCCCAGACGTACCCCTGCGCCATGCCGGCATTTTGAGCTTCCTCGGCCAGGATGATGCTGTTCTTCATGCCGAGCGGCTGGAGGATCTTTGTGTCCACCAGCTCGGCCCACAAGACGTCGGCTGCGCGGGCGCTCGCCTCGCCAGCGGCGGTGTAGGTGACGTTGTTGTAGAGGAACTCCTTGCGGAAGTCGGCCATCGGCTCGGCCTTCGCGGCCTGCGCCAGGAACTCCTTGCGCGGCACATCACCCGAGGCCCACAGGACACCCATGCGCGTGAACCCGGTTCGGTGACAAAGGGCGTCGCGGATCGTCGCCTGCGCCGCCGCGTCGTCGGACCGGACGGCCAGCGTGAACTCGGGTACCCACTTCGTGAGCGGGTCGTCCCAAGACATCGTGCCATCATCGACGAGTTGGCCAATCGCCGCCGCGGTAAACGCTTTGGTCGATGAGCCGATCGCAAACCGGGTTCGCGGCGTGACTGGAACCTTTTCTTCCAGGTTCTCGTAGCCGAACCCGTGCGCATAGATGACGCGGTCGTCGTACACGACGGCAACGGCCATGCCGGGGACGTGAAACTTGTCGAGGCCCTCCTCCAGGCGCACCGTGAGGGTGTCGAAGCGGTCCGCAAACGGCTCCGGCACGTCGTCAGCAGGGGCAGGCGCCTCGGTTGGCGCAACGGGAGCCGGCGGTGCCGACGGCTTCTGAGCACAAGCTACGAGAGTGGGAAGAAGCATGACCCACACGGAGCGCCATCGCGTCGAGACAGACATGTCAGCTGCGAACTCTATCAACTGACGCTTTATGTCGGTCGGGATGCACTTCGATCCGCGCCCGTGGGTCGGACTGGTCCTTTCGATTTCTCGCGACGATCCGATACGGTAAGCGAGGGTGAGGAGACGCGGGACGACATCAAGACGCGCCGGGATGGGCCGTCTCGTCGCGCTCTCGGCCTTCATTAGTTCGGCCCTGGGGCTGGCGTCCGCCGCCCATGCAGCAGAAGACGACAGCGGCCCCGAACTGAGAACGCAGACCCAGCCGCGGGTTTTCCTCGCGCCGCGCGTTGAACTGACCGCGCTGCGCTGGGCCCGACAGATGGAGTGGACCCGGATGACATTGGCCGAGCCGACCCAGCTGCCGTACGGGCTCACTGGTCCGCGGGACCCATGGTCGCCCCTACGGTCGTACGATCTGCGGGATCAGGCCTGGACCGCAACGCCTCGCGCAGCGTCCACGTTGGCGTCAGCAGTTGCGAGCCTCGCGACGCGCGGGATTCCGATGCTCTCTGAGCGGCGAGATCAGGTCACGGTGCGTCGGCATCGTCTCGGCTGCTACTTCAAGGCGCGTGGCGGCGGCTTGATCTGGCGCGTGGAGTTTTAATCGTTAAGGGAAACCTCTCGGTTTCCCTCGCTG
>CAYSPB010000006.1:0-45687 GCA_964432695.1 uncultured Nannocystaceae bacterium | reverse complement strand
CGGCAGCCAAGCTGCCTTCGCTTCACCCTTCCAAGAACGGGCTCACGCCCTCTCTTCCGCTCCGCCCCAACCTCTCGGTTTCCCTCGCTGCGGCAGCCAAGCTGCCTTCGCTTCACCCTTCCAAGAACGGGCTCACGCCCTCTCTCGCGAATCGCTTCGCGCTGTGAGGGGGCATCTCGGCGTCCCAGGTGAATCAAACTCATCCTGGATATCGGTCGACGAGTCCATTCTTGCATCGGTTGCTCGTCTCCTGAGGTCGTCGGCCATTCGAACCGAAGGGCCCACCGGACTTCGGACATCCAGCTGCGTGGTTGATCTCAGCGTGGTCCGTTCGAAGCTGGCTGAACATCTTGAACAGCTTCACCGCGCCCAGCATCAGCGCTCGAGACGGGCACCCCATCCCCTGCGCCCACGGTCTCTTCCGGCGACCGTGTCCCACCAACGGCCACACCTGCGACCCGCACTACGCGTTTTCCCTTCACGATTCTCGGTCGTTTCCGGCCACCAACTCGAGTTGCATGTCCTCGGCCACGGCATCGATCCAACGGGCATACGGCGTGAGCTCCTCAGCCCTGGCTTCGTGCTCGAGTCCGTCTCGCCACCTGAGGTGGCCTCCGATGGAACTGCGGCCGTGTTTGCGCTGAAGATCATTCGCCACGCGGCGACGGTCTCGGCGGCGTGTTGCATCGAGGTCTGGTCTCCATTCTGTAGACCCTCCCGCACCCACATCGATGTCCGATTCATGCCGAAAGGCGGCCAATAATTAGACCTCGAGAAACCAAATTCCGACCACGCAAAAAACGGTCACCTTGACGAAAAAATACAACCAGTCGGCGAAGGCTCTTCGCAACTGACAACATGCAAAGGAACGTGAAACTCACAAATTACTGACCACAGTCCTCTCAACAGCCTTCATTGCAACGGGATGTCCCGCGGATGACGAAACGCCATCGATCGGAGAAGCCTCATCATCAACCGGCGCGAGCGCATCCACAGGCTCAGCAGAGCCCGAGGATGCCGGCGGACCCCCCGGCGAGACCAACACAGAGAGTTCATCGTCTCCGTCGACGACAACCGCCGGAGGTGGAACGGACGCGTCGGAGACCGGCTCTACCGGCGGCGAGACATCGATGACCGATGGCGACGAGCGTCCGGATGATGAGAGTTCCAGTACAACGGACGGAAGCTCCACGACCAGCGGTGGCGATGACGACATGCCGAAGGGTGCGGCAAACGGTGAGCCTTGTGCCGGGCCCTTGGCCTGCGCCAGCGGTGCCTGCTACCTCCTCGAACCTGGCAACGGAACGTGTGGAGAATGCGACGAAAACAGCGACTGTGAAAACAGCGCCTGTTCTGCCATTGTTGAACTCGTCGACGGGAACGTCCAGACGACTTCAACCTGCCAGCCGGGGCCTGTGGATGCACTCTGTCGTTCCGATGCGAGCTGCGAGGACGGACTACAATGCATCCTATCCCCGACGGGGTTGATGAACTGCGGAGAATGTGAAACCGACGACCAATGCCCTGGCGACATGGTCTGTGGCTTCGTTCCTAACGGACTTGGCCGCACCTGCATCGACCCCGGCACCGTTCCCGATGGCGGTCTCTGTGCTGGCCCAGGCGCGGAAGAGTGCGCGAGTGGAGTCTGCGACGTCATCCTTGGAGACCTTGGCGGGTGCGTCGAGTGCGTGTCGGATGCCGACTGTCCCGGTGGTACGTGCACGACGCCCCCGCTGGAGGAGGGCCTTCCGTTCTGCGAATGACGCCGGCGCGGAGACGTTGGAGACCTAGTCCGTGCGCCCCCCCGCCCGGCCCTCTCTGCCAACTTCAGCGGGGTCCCTGTTGCCTCAGGACACGCTTCTGAGTTTCAAGAGAGCACGTCGAGACTCGAGAACGCAGCCACCAGCTCCCGCTTGGTGGCTGGCTTCAGCTCCCACCGGGTGTACGGGTCCGCCGAACCGTACTCGACCACGCGCGAGGGGTCCCCGGTGAGCATGACGACGGGCAGCGTTGGCGTACGCGACCGGATCGCACGTAGCGTTTCGTAGCCGCTCATGCCGGGCATCATGACGTCGAGCAGCACGACGTCATGTCCCTGCAGAGACTGCACGGCGGCTTCGCCCCCGTCGGCCACCGTCACTTCGGCTCCCTCCGCACCGAGCATCCTCTCCAGCGCGTATCGGACGAGTTCGTCATCATCGACGACGAGCGCACGGACCCCCGTCAGCGTGGCTTCGCCCAGGACCGGCTTCGCGGGCTGCGGCGTCTCGACCGTTGGAAACTTGAGGGTAAACGTGGTCCCCACGCCCGTCACCGAGCGACAGTCGATCGACCCTCCCGCCCCTCGGACGAACCCGTGCGTCAACGAAAGGCCCAGCCCCGTGCCGCGGCCCGGACCCTTCGTGGTGAAAAACGGCTCGTAGATTCGCTCTCGGGTCGAGTCGTCCATACCAATGCCGTCGTCCTGCACCACGATTTCTACGGGACGTGAAGCACCTGGAAGTAGCTTCGCCTCGAGCTGTACCACGCCCGCATTCGCAACCGCATCGACGGCGTTGAGCAGAAGGTTGAGCAGCGCGTGCGAGAACTGTCCGGGCTCAGCCTGAATGGACGCGCCGGTTTCGGCTTCAACGTTGATTCGAACGTCGGGCCCCGCACTCGCGCGTACGAGTGTCGCGACCTGACGCAAGGTCGCATCGACCGAAGCCGGGCCAGCGTCATCCTCCGAGGGTCGGGCAAAGCGGAGCAGGTCGACGGTGACGTCTTTTCCGTGACCGCATGCCTCACGCGCGTGGCCAATGTCATCGCGAACGTCGACTGGAATACGGTCATCTCGGGCCCACACGTCGAGAAGCAGCGCGACCGTCGCCAGTGCATTGTTGATCTCGTGCGCGACGCCGCCGGCGAGTCGCGAGAGCATCTCCAGCGGCGCATCCAGTCCCCGTGTCTCGCCCGGTTCACGCAAGACCACGACCTGGAGCGCGTGGTCGCTGGTCCGCAGCAACGCGTGCACACGCCGGCCCTCCGCGTGCAGCACTGAAATCGTCGCCGTTCGACCACGCATCGCCATCGCCTGATCGAAATCCGTATGGCTGTCGGCCGTGAGCAAGAGTCGCAGCTCCGCACCGACGAGGTTGGCCGTCGTGCGGCCCAAGAGCCCCGCCCCGTGCGCGTTGGCAAACGCCACCCGTCCCGCGTCGTTTACGAGCAAAAGGCCGACCGGCATGGTCCGCAACGCCCGGTCGAGCGCGTTGCGTTCGGCCCGCTGGCGAGCCTCCGCATTCGCGCGCGTCGACACGTCGTAGTGTGAAACCACGGCGCCTCCACGCGGCAGCCGCGCCACGTGCATCGTGAACCACCGCTCGGCGGTTGGGCTATGGCACGGGTAGTCGAGGGAACCCGCGGTTCGCCGCCCCGCGAAGATGTCTTCGAACAGGGCTTTCGACTCCACGGCCGAGGGCTCTTCGCCTCGAATGGCGTGCAGATAGTCCGAGCCGACGCCCGAAGAGGTCGCATGCAGCCCGTTCGCGCTCGCGAACGCATTCCAAGCCCGGTTCGTGTACGAGATGATGCCCGACGGTTCGATCACCGCGACGTGCTGAGGCAGCGCGTCGAGAAGGTCTTCGACGAGCTGCTTGGTGCTCGCGAGCTCGGACTCGTCCAGCAGCACGACCATCGCCCCCCTCTCGCCCCTCGCCACGTGTGGCCGCACTTGCACCTGCACTACGGGCCCGGTCCGGAGGTTCGCCTGAAAGCGTCGCGCCCGGTTGACGGACAACACGGTACGAACTTCATTCTGCAGGTCCACGTCGGTGAACATCTCTCGAATGTCGCCGAGCGGGCGTCCGACGTCGCGCGGTGTGATCGAGCTGTATTCCGACACCGGACCGATGACGCGGCGAATCTCGAACCTTTGGTCGACGAATACCGCCGCGATTCCAGCGTCGACGAGCATCGCTCCAACGTCGTCTTGCAGCTCGGAGAGCTCGGCGATCCGGGCCTCGCGCTCGGCATTCACCGTGTGAAGCTCCTCGTTGGTCGCCTGGAGCTCTTCGTTGGTAGCCAGCATCTCCTCGTTGGTCGCCTCCAGCTCTTCGTTGGCAACCTGCAGCTCGCTGAGCGAGTCCGCGAGGCTGCGTCGCGTTCGCTCGAGCTCGCGGTGCAGCTCTCCCAGCTCGGTGTCCAGCGGCACCAACCCGGGCCCGCGGTTTGGCGGGAAGGCGAGCAGCATGTGGGCGGCGTCGTCCCCCAACGGGACGACCGCCACCGACGCGGGTGGAACCCCGTCGAGCGGGCCGGTCGCGAGGGTCGTGATCTCGCCTGTGCGACGAGCCTTGGCGAGCGCGGCCGCGATGACCCCACCGAGGGGATCGGGCGCGAGGGACTCCGCCCGCATCGTCACGGGTCCGCGACCCAGCCGCAGGTACGGCGCCGGGTCGCGGAGAACGTGCACCACGTCGCCAGACGCCGAAAGCAGAACAGCTGGGGGCCCGAGCGACGACGCGAGGCGACGACGGGCAAGCTGGCCCAGCGCGTCCTCTTCGCGACGCGCCGGTACCAAGCGACTGCGCGGGCTCATCCGCGACGGCTGATACCCCGGCACCTTCGACTGCCCGATCTTTCGCAGCACCGCACAGTCCCGCTGCCCAACCCGCTCGAACTGACCTTCGGCGCTGTGCGTGCTCTCGCTTTCGCCCACGGCGAGGAAGCCACCGGGGCGCAGGGCGAAGTGCATGCGCGAGAGCACGCAAGGGTGCACTTCAGGGCGCAGGTAGATCATCACGTTGCGGAACGCGACGACATCCAGCTTCGTGAACGGCGGGTCGTCGAGCACGTCGTGTACCGCGAAGAGAACGTGGGCGCGGAGGCGGTCGAGGACCCGACAGGTATCGCCTTCGTCCACGAAGAAGGCCTCGCGCAACTTGAGTGGTAGCGAGACGAGTCGCTCGACTTCGTAGATCCCTCGCGAGGCGTGCTCGATCGCCTCGGCTCGGACGTCGGTTGCAAAGACCCTCAGCTCCGCAGAGGACCCTGCCGCCTCCAGTTCGGAGAGAAAGAGGGCCGCCACGGAGTACGCCTCTTCCCCGGTCGAGCACCCTGCACACCAAACCCGCACGGACGGCTGCGCCACGAGCTTGGGAATGACGTGCTCGCGCAGGTCCGCGAAGAACTCCGGGTTGCGGAAGAACTCCGTGGTCCCGATGAGCAGCCGCTGTCGCAAATGCTCGAGTTCTGCGTGGTCGTCGATGGCGGACGCTGCGTACGCTGCGAGACCGTCGTGCCCCAGCGTCCGCGCACGCTGGCTCATCCGGCGGTACAGCGTCGCGGTGCGATACGCGTAGAAGTCGATGCCCGAGACCTCCCGGAGCCGCTCGAGCACGCTCCAGAACGCCGAGGGAAGCGCGGCGTCTCCTTCGGGGCCTTCGGGGTCGCCCGTGTCGCGCACCACGGTCGGAAGTCCATGCTCGAGCCACTTACCCAGCTCTGCACACGTCCCGACCGCGGTCGCGAGGCCTCGTCGAATGACCGCGGTCGGCATCGCATCGAATTGCGCCGTCGACGGACTTTGGCAGTAAACCGAGCCGCCGGCCCGAACGAGCACCTCGGCCCCGCGGGCGCCGTCGCTGCCGCTCCCCGAGAGAACAACCGCCGTTGCGCGCGGGCCCCAGCTTTCCGCCGCCTGCTCGAACAAGCGATCGATGACCGTGGGGCGGAGCTCCCGTTCCGAGGCTCGCGACGCGACGACCGTTTCGCTGAGCTCGAGGGTGCTGCCGGGCGCGATGATGTAAACCGTGCCTGCCTCGAGCCGCACTTCGGTATCGACGGTGACCACGCGGAGCCGCGTTCGGCGGTCGAGGATCTCCGCCATCATCGAGGGGTGCTCCGCCGACAGGTGCAGTGCGATCACGTATGCGGTCGATCCCCGGGTTTTTACCGCCGAGAGCACCTCGGTCAACGCCTCGAGTCCACCCGCGGAGGCACCCAAGACGATCAACCGACGCACACGCGTCGGCGGCCGGGGTCCGTCGTCCACGGCAGCAGCGTAGCCGGGCCGGCACGAGCCCAACAAGCCGGCGCGTCGACCTCGAACGTGGACCGATTCGACGATCCGGCGCTGCTCAACTCGAACATCGACTAGACGATGTTCCGGTCGATGCGTTCGTGGTTGCTCAGCGGGTGCGTGCTGATGGGGTGTGCGGGGTCAGCCCTTTCACCGCCCGGCACGGTTCCGGTCCCGCCCGGCCCATCCTGGTCCGGTTCTGGACTCGACGCCCGGTCCCAAGCCGTCGAGTATCTCGGCGCCGCGTATGGTCGAGACGCCATGCATCCGCTCGCTGCACTGCGAGCCGAGCCACCACCGCGCTCGATCCCCATCGCCGGTTTTCACGTCATGACACACCCCGTGACGCAGGATGAGTACCACCGCTACGTGCTCGCAACCGGCGCGCGAGAACCGTGGATCGATCGAACCCGGTGGGATGCTCAGCAGACCGGCTACGCGTACGGCGTGGCTGAGCGCTTCATGTGGGCCGACGGATCGCCCACGCCATCCCGACGGCACCACCCGGTGGTGCTCGTCGACCACGCCGACGCGAGCGCCTACTGCACATGGTGGGGTGAAGCACACGGCGGCCGCGGCGAGCTTCCGAACGAAGCGCAGTGGAACCGCGCTGCATCGGGCGACGACGGCTCGACATTCCCGTGGGGCAACGACTTCGACCCCCAGCTCGCAAATACTTGGGAGTCCGGCCTCGCCGACACCACCCCCGTGGAGACCGAACTCGGCGCCGCGAGCGTCTTCGGCGTGCACGACATGGCAGGCAACGTCTTTGAATGGACACGGACCCTCGATCGCCGGGGGGACGCCGTGGTCAAAGGCGGAAGTTGGAACGCCAGCCTCGTCGACGCACGTACGACCGCTCGCCACCTGCGGCCGATGAACCTGCGCCACGTCTCGGTCGGATTCCGCTGCGTGTTCTCAGCCGACTGAGCGCGCCACCGCGGGCCGAAGAGCACGCGCCAGGTTGCCGCGATGCGCCACCACCACCGCGTCCACGCCTACGAAGGCGGCGAGCTCTGTCACCGCATCTGCGACCTTCGATACGGTTTCGGCGCTGGTCCAGTCGGGCTCGGCATGCGAGGCGAGCACGTGAAGTCGCCCGCCAGCGCGGTCGGTCTTCACGTCGAGGCGCGCCACGAGATGGCCATCGACCAACACCGGCAGCACGTAGTAGCCCCATTGCCGCTTCGCTGCCGGCACGTAGATCTCGATCTTGTACGCAAAGCCGAACAACCGCTCGGCGCGGTCTCGATTCCACACCACGGGATCGAACGGCGAAAGCACGGTCGCGCCTTCGAGCGCACGCGGGACCGAGGCGTTCGGATCGCAGAACGCGGGGTGCTTCCATCCCTCGACCGAAACCTCGTCGATGGCCCCCGACTCGACCAGCTCCACCAGCCGCGTCCGCACCTCTCGAATGGGCAGCCGAAAGTGGTCGGCGACGTCGCGCGCTGTGCCGACGCCCACGGCTTCGACAGCCTGCTGCGTGAGAGTTCGCTGTGCATCTTCGACGGTCGGGGTCGGGGCCTGTAACACCGCGGACGGCACGATGTCCGCGAGCGGGCTGAAGCGCTTCTCGAAGTTGCCCGTCCGCCGCACACCCAGCTCACCGACTCGAAACAGCCACTCGAGCGCGCGCGCTCCGGCCGAGCCACTCCCCCAACCGCCGCTGCGCGAGCGCGGACGCGGGTCGCTCAACGTGGCAGCCGACACGGTCCCCTTCGCCTTCGCTTCGTCCAGGACCGCGCGAACGTAGTCTCCCTCGCTCGACGCGAACTCGGATAGCCAGCGCCATGTCTGCCCCTCGCGCGCCCGCTGCTTCATCCAGCGAAACAGCGGCTCGGACGCCACCGGCAGGAGCGAAGCCTCGTGCGCCCAAGCCTCGAACCACTCGTCGTGCTCGTAGGCGATGCGGTCGAGCAGCGAGGGCGCATAGGGGCCCAAACGTGACAGGAACGGCAGGTACTGCGAACGAATGACGATGGGGATCGAGTCGAGCTGCAGCACCTTCATGCGCGCCATCACGCGTCGAAGATGACGGCGATCGACGGCCCCCCGAGGCCGCCGATCGTTGAACCCCTGCGCCCCGAGAGCGAGTCGGCGCGCCACCTCCACCGACATCGTCCGGCCCGGCACGCGGCGAAGTGTAGCGGTTGCGCCGCGCGCCGCCGGGGTCCGGTACCCTGTGCGGGTGGCTGGCGAGCCGGAGAGCTTCGACTACCGACTGCTCGTCGGGCTGATCTTTCTCGGCTTCGCGGTCGCGGAGCTGCTCACCGGTCGGCTCTTCCAGCGCGACAAGACCACGCTCAAGGACGTGATCATCGAGATCGGCTCGGGCTTCGGCCTGCCGATGCTCGTCGTTCCCGCCGTCCTCACGGCCTCCGGCGCCCTGACGGAGTGGCTGCTCCCCGACAGCGTGGGCAGCTTGGCTCACTGGCCGGCGTGGGCCATGCTCCTCGTGCTACTCGTCGCGGACGATCTAACCCAGTATGGGTGGCATCGACTCTCGCACAGCTCTTCCACGCTTTACCGATTGCATCGGGCCCATCACTCGGCCGAGTACCTCTCGGTCCGCTGCGTGTACCGGAACAACATCATCTACTACGCGCTGATGCCGGGCATCTGGCTTTCCGGCGTGCTGTTACACCTCGGGTTCGGGCCGGTCTACGCGGTGTATTTCGTCGCCAAGATGTTCGTGATCACCGGGGCCCACTCGAGCGTGCCGTGGGACGAGCCGCTCGCACGCTCACCGAAAACACGCTGGCTGTTCGTCCTGCTCGCGCACATCATCTCGACGCCGCGCACGCACGCCGCCCACCACGGGAAGCATGCCGCCGACGGCGTGACGCACTACCACGGCAACTACGGCAACTTCCTCTTCCTGTGGGACGTGGTGTTCGGCACAGCCAAGTTCTCCTCGACGCGCCCCGTCGAGTTCGGCCTGGAGAACGTGCAGCCCCAGGGCTGGTTCCGCGAGCTGATCTGGCCGTTCGGCCGCGGTCGATGACCCTGTAGACAATTGCCCTCGAGCGACGCTCCGCGGCGCCCCAGCGCGATTGCGCTATCGCGTCCGGGCGGAACGGACAGAAGCGAAAAAGGCGAGCGAGGCGTCGTGACGGGTTGCATCACAGGCTGCTAGCTTCGTCGAACACTCCGATGCGACTGCTGCCCCCTGCTCTCTTCGCGTCGCTTCTGGTCCTCGCCCCCACCGCGTGCAATCGCGACGGCGGCAACTCCAGTAGCCCGACCGACAGCACCACCGCGCGCCCCCGCGGTCCCAAGATGCCCAAGCCGCTCAAGCTGCCCGCGCAACCGCAGGGGCTGGTGCATCTGGACTCCCCCAAAGCGTTCCTCGACACGCTGCTCGCGTACGCGGGCGAGGCGCCCGAGCCCCGCACGCTCATGCAGCAGGCGGTCGACCGCAGCGGACTCAGCTTCGAGCGTCAGGTGCTTCAGCACGTTGGAATCAACCGCGCGTGGAACATGGCGCAGGTCGACGGCGAGACGATCGTGCACGTCCCGGTGCGCCCCGCCGCGGTCAAACAGGTGGCCGCGATGCTCTCGAGCTTGGCTGCCGAGGGAGACTTCGGCGCGGTCAAGCTCGCGCGGGCCCAGGGTGAGCGCGGCCCGAAGCTCGCCTACCTCGACCAAGACAACGGCATGCTCACGCTTGCCGACTCGCTTCGTGGCATCGCAACCGGTCCCGAACTCGGTCGAACCTACGGTCGGCGCGGCGTGAACCTGCGCATCACCGCCGAGCAGGCCGCTCGCTACGGCGCCGAACTGGGCGTGGAGTCGATCACCGCGGTCGGTGACGGTGCGCTCAACCTCGAGCTGACCGTCCGTGGTGCTCCACCACTACCACCCGAGGCACGCATCGAAAACGGCGCGCTCACGGGTCTACTCGAGAACCCACAGATCGCCGCCGGCGTTTCGACCAAGTACTCCGACTCCAAGGCCGACGTCGACCGCATCATCCGGAACGCCCGCGGGCAGATCAGCAAGCTGCCTGGCCTTGCCCAGGGCAACGCCAAGGAACTGCTCGGCCGTGCGGCGGCGATGATGCGCACGTGGAACGGTCGCGCAATGGTGGGCGTGGGCCCAACGAATCATGTCCTGGTCGGACTCGGGGCCAGCGATCCCGAGAAGATGAACAAGAGCACGCAGTATTTCATGCGCGGCGTCATGTCGAACATCAAGACGCTCAAGTCGCTGCGCAGCTTCGGCGTGAAGCTCGACATCCCCGGGGTTCGCTTCGCGCCCAACACGGCCGAGGCCGCGGGACACAAGTTCCACATGGTCGGACTCGATGGCGCCCGCAAGTATGTGCCCAGCGAGTTCCACCGCCTCATCAACAAGGACGGCCGCCTGCGCATCGCCATGGCGTTCCCCAAGCGTACCGGGGCCGGCATGATGGTGATCGGACCCGACGCCAAGGCCGTGATGTCGAAGTGGCTCGCCGAGGTGAAGGACGCCACGCCTGCGGGCAAGAGCGCAGGCCACCTCATTGCCGCCACGGTTGCGGTCGACGGCACCGCGGTTGCGCCTCTGCTCAACGGCGCTGGCGGTCCCGAGACCGTCGCTGCGATCTTGGGCCTAAAGGCCACGCGAAAGCCCGCCAAGATCGTGCTGAGGACGATCGATGGCGGCTACGTCGTGCGTCTGCAGCAGGCGACAGGCGCCAGCGGAAGCGCGAAGACGGCCATCCCCTGACGGCCTGCCCCGGAATGGGGGCGCGAGGCGACCACCGGGCGGCCGCGAGTGGTGCCCTCGCCGCATCGACGGTCCGCAGTGGGCCGCGTAGGCTCTCGCCTTTTCCTGGTCCGAGCCCCCGGTGCGCATTACGTGTCCGGATAGCCGTGAGCAACGCCAGCAAGCTTCAAAGCCGGGCTACCGCCAGCCCTGTCCCCCCACGCCTCACCGCGGTCGCAGCCGAGTACGACGTGTGCGTCGTCGGCCTGGGTGCGACGGGAGCGCGGATCGCCGCCATGGCATCCGTACGTGGACTCGACGTCGCGGGCTTCGATCAGCGAGCCGACGCAGTCGCCCGCTTCAACTGCGCCGACGTAGGGGCTGATGCCGACCTCATGGACCGCATCGAAGACGGACTCGCCGACGGCCACCTCCGGGCGTTCGACGGCGCCGCGCGGGCCAAGCAGTACATCATCTGCGCCGGCCCTCAGCTTCGCTTCGACGGCAGCATCGACACCGCAGACCTCGACCGCGCGATCGAGGCTACGCTGGATGCGGTCGAACCCGGCAACCTCATCGTGCTCGAAGCTTCGGCTGCTCCCGGCACCTTGCGCTCGAAGGTGGCAGAGCGACTCGAGGAGATCGGGCTGGAGCCCGGCGTGGATGTGTTCGTGGCCGTCGCATCCTCGGGCAACGGTGGTCCCGTACTGGTGGGCGGTATCACGCCGGCCTGCACCGAGCGTGCGGCGGACTTCTATCGCGGCCTGTTCGATGAAGCGGTACTCGTGACCTCGGCGGAGTCCTGCGAGCTGGTGCGCCTGGCAGAGACCGCCTATCGCGAGGTGAACGCAGCGTTCGCGAATGAAGTCTCCAACGTGTGCCGCCATCTGGACCTCGACGTCTGGGACGTGCTCTCACTCGCCCGCGTCGTCACCGGCGCAGCGATCGCGCGGCCTGGCCCGGGCCCCGCAGATACCCGCGCGCGTATCGACCCCAAGCTGTTCGCGAGTGCATGCGCCCACGACACCCCCCTGACCCGCAGTGCGCTCGAGCTCAACGCCATGCAGCCCGCCCGCGTCGTCACCGAAGTCCGCAGCGTGGCGCAGCGCTTCGTGAAACCAACGATTGCGTGCTTGGGCCTCTCCTATGGCGCCGAAGGTAGGCTCAGCCAGAGCCCGGCCGTACGCGTGGCGGAGATGATCGCTCGCGAAAGACTCGGCGATTTGCTGGTGGTCGATGAGGCCATCGAGACGTGTCCGGTCGACGGAGCACGTCTGGTATCCCTCGACCGAGCGCTGCGGAGCGCAGACATCGTGGTACTGCTGACACCGGACCCCGCCTTCGAGAGGGCCCCGCGAGAGCTCTACGTACGACCGTGCGTCATCGACACGCTCGGCCTGCTCTCGCGAGACACCCCACGGCTTACTTGAGGTTCTCGACCTCGAGCGTGGAGGCGTCGTGCTTGGCGACGACCTCCCCGGCACAGGCTTCACACGTGAGCCCGTCGATCGAGCCGCCTGCACCCTGGCGAACCGACACCGCGGGTTCGCCCGCGTTCTTCAGCACCAGGTTCTCGATCGCGTTGCCTTTGGCCTTGTCGAAGAGTGACAGACCCTTCCAGGAACCGGCCTCCTCGCGCACGCCCGAGAACGTGACCGGTTCGGCTTCGGTCCCCAAGACGACCAGCGTCGCGTTCTCGTAGTAGCCCACCGCGAGCGATGCACCATCTTCGAAGCGCATTGCAAAGCCAGCGGGCAGCTCGAGCTTGGCACCGTTGACCTTGATATCGCGCTTGGCCGTGATGACCGCTCCCGGCTGTAGCGACCACGCTGCGTCCTTGCCGACCGTTCCACCGGTGATCTCGATCGCGGCGTCGTCCGTGTAGCTGTTGCCCGCTCCGATGCCCCCCATCAAGGATGCGTCGAGCACGAGCGCCCGCGGAGTCTTGGTGAACGCGTTGCTCGAGAAGGCGTCGACGAACGCGTCCTTCCCCTGGAACACGATGCCGTGGCTGTTGTCCGCGAACGTGCAGTTTTCGAGGGTGACGTGGGCCGGTCCCGAAACGCCGAGCACGCCCTCGTTGTCTCGCTTGCCGCCGAACTCGAAGCGGGCGTACTCGAAAATGCCCTCGCCCTTCGACGCCACGGAAAGCCCGCGCCATCCGCCGGCTTCCTTGCGGTCCGAGGCGGTGAAGACGATCGGCTTGTCCTTGGTACCGCGCGCCTCGATCATCGCCTCGGCGTAGTAGCCCGTGATGATTCGGCCGTTGCCGTTGAACTCCATCTGCACGCCGGGATCGATCTGCAGCTTGGCGCGCGTACCGTCCTTGCCGTTGACCTTGATGTCCCCGCCGATGGAAAACGGCACGCCCTGCGCGAGCCAGTGCGCCTCGGCTTCGATGCTGCCGCTGGGCACCACGATGCGCTGAGACTCGCCGAAGGTGTTGCCCACGCCGAGCCCGCCCACCACCTCGGCAGGCAGGCGCATCGCGACCTTGCCGACGTCGGTGAACGTGTTGTCCGCGAAAGCGGCGAACGACGCGTCCCGGCCTGCGGTCAGGCCCGCTTCTTTCATGTGCTGAATCGTCGAGCGCTCGATGCTGACATCGGCCGCCTCGACGAGCACCCCACCGCGATTGTCTCCGGCGTATTCGACCACCAGTCCCGCGATCGAGCTGCGCGCGGCTTTGCCATGCAGCCGAAGACCCTTCCACACGCCGGGCGCCTTGTCCCCGGCGCTGGTGAGCTTCACCGGCTCGTCGGGCGTCCCGTTGACGATGAGCTTCGCAGAATCGTAGTAGCCGACGGCGAGTTCCCCCCCATCGGCGAACGCCAGCGTGGCGCCGGCTTCGAGCGTGAGCGTGCCGCCATCGACCCGGTAGGTGCCCGAGACGGGAACGGTGCCACATGCCTTGCTGATGACGAGGTCTCCCTCCTGCTTGCCCTTGAGTTCTTTAGGACACTCCGCGGGCGCATCGGCCTTGGGCTCGTCCGCTTTGGGCTCCGCCTTCGCCTCCCCATCGGCCTTGGGCTCCGCTTTCGCGTCCGCCTTGGCTTCTTCCTTGGCCTCGGCTTTGGACTCGGACTTTGCCGACTCCGCCTCTTTGGCGTTGTCGCACCCCCCCAACAGACACAGACACACCGCTGCGCGCAACTTCATGCGCCTCGTGTACCGCGGGTCCTCCGACGCGCACAAGACGGTTCGTGTTAGCGTGGTCGCGCCTGTGAAACGCATTCCGACGATCGCCACGGTCATGACGCCGTTCCCGTATTCGGTCGCTGCGGACGCCGACATCAGCGAGGCGACGGCGATGATGCAAGAACACCGGATCCAGCACCTCCCCGTGATGGAGGGACAAGACCTGGTCGGGCTCGTATGGCACCGGGACATTCGCGTCGCGCAAGAACTTGAAATGCAGAGCGAGGGTGTGCGCGTCGGTCGGGTGTGCAACACCTCCCCCTACATCGTGGAGCTCTCGGAGCGGCTCGACCACGTGGTCCTGGAGATGGCCCATCGCCGGGTAGGCGCAGCGCTGGTGACCCGCCAGGGGCGCTTGGCGGGCATTCTGACCACCACCGACGTGTGCCGCCTGCTGGGCGAAACGCTGCGGGAACGTGCTGGCGTTCCCGACGACGATGGTGACGTCGCTTGAACTCGGCCTGCTGATCGCGGGCCCCGCTTGCCTGCTTCTCGCCGGAGCCTGTGCCGCCGTCGCGGTCTTGCGCAGACCCGGATGGATGCGGAGCGCCTCGGCGTTGGGGGCAATTTCGCTGCTTCCGGTGGGGCTCTACGCGACCGGCATGCGCTACCGAAGCCCGCCGGGGCAGACCTCGCGTCCACTCGCACCGGGCCTCGACTACGAGCGCCACGTGGTGGCCGACGGCGCCGTCCTCCACATGGTCCGCATCGACCTCGCCCGACCCGATCTCAGCGTCGTGGCGACTCCACCCGCCGAGGGGACCGCCGTGCCTGCTCGCACGGTTCGGGCGTTCGCTGAGGACGAGCAGGCCGAAGTGGCGATCAACACCGCCTTCTTCCGCCCGTTTCACTCGACCTCACCGTTCGACTACTACCCCGAGCCCGGCGACCCGACCGAGCCGTTCGGCTTCACGATGACCGACGGCGTGGAGTTCGGAGCCAACCGCTACCACCGCGGTACCATCTACTTCACGCCCGACGCAGCCTCGCTCACACCCAACTCGGACGTGCGCTGGGCCGTTAGCGGCCGTACCGTGCTCGTGCGAGACGGGGAGGTTCGAGCCACCAACGGCGTCGCGGTCGCTCCTCGGTCCGCAATCGGCTTCGACGGTCAACGTGTGTTGTTCGTGGTCGTCGACGGTCGCCAGCCCGGCTACAGCGTCGGCATCACGCTGGTCGACCTCGCCAGCGCGCTGGTCGACCTGGGCGCGCAGTGGGCTGTGGAGATGGATGGCGGTGGCTCGAGCACGCTCGTCGACGGCACCGATGACGAGGTCCGCACGCTCAACTGCCCCATCCACACCCGGCTTCCCTGCCGTGAGCGACCCGTTGCGGCGCAGGTCGGCATCAAGCGCATCGCGCTGTGAACAGACGAACGCCTCGCCAACCGAAGCTGCGCGAGGCGTTCGAGACCAACGGTGGTGAGGCTCAGCCCGCCGTGCCGCGGTAGTGCGCTTCGTAGTGCTCGCGAAGCTGGCTGTAGTGCTGATGAAGCGCGCCGTCGTTCTCCATCGCGTGGCGAGAGAAATACTGGCTCCACCAGCTGCTCGCGATGCCCCAGTCGGCGGGCGTCATGCCGAACTGAGCGAGGACGTCGGCGGCCTCGCGTCCCTGCTCGTAGCCCACCGACTGCGCAACATCGATCTCCACCCATTGCTCGATCGAGATCGGCGGGTCTCCTGCCGGGTCTGCGCCCGCGTCCATGGCAGCGGCGGCCTCTTCGCCTGCGGCCGCAAACTGTCCGGCGCCGCCGCCAGCAAACGCCTTGCCGTACTCGGTGGCGATCGTGGCGGTGGTGTCCCGCGCCATCCGGTCGTTCCACTCGGCGCTGACGGCCTGCCAGGTCGCGTCATCGATCTCGAGGCCCTCGACGACCGGGCCCGCGTCGGCCCCCGAAGCGATCTGCGCCTGCGCGGCCGCCCACTGCTGCAGCGAGATGCCGTGCACCGGCTCGAAGTCCGAGGCCAGCTCGCCCTCGATGCGGGCCTGCTGCTCCTCACGGACCGAGTCGGTGGTGGCGTTCATCTTCAGCTGCATGATCCCGTCGAGGCCGCCGTAGCGCTGCTCCGCATCGTCGGAGATGAAGTAGCGCTCCATGCTGGAGGTGACCTGGTAGAAGTGCTGCTCGTCGCGAATGCCGTACTGCGCGAGCGCGGCTTTGCGCTGGGCATCGTCCTCCCAAACGGAGGTGATGTGCAGCTCGGCTTTGAAGAACGCCGACAGATCGCTGTACGGGTCGAACGACGCGTAGTCGTCGATCTCCTCGAGATCGTAGTCCCGCTCGAAGTCGTCGCCCCCCTCGGCCGCCGCATCGTCATCGTCCGCCGCGATGTCGATCTCCTCGGCCTCGGCAGCGTCGACTTCGACCTCCTCGGCCTCGGGCAGTGGCTCCATGTCCGCTGCCTCGGCGACGACGGCCTCGGCCTGCGCTTCCATCTCCGCGACCTGGCCCGCGACGTTGGCCGGGTCGTAGTCCTCGGGGATGTACGCCTGCGTTCGGTCGACGGGGCGCTCGGCGAACTCGTCGGCGGGCTGCTCCGCGGGCGCCTGGGCAAGCGCGTCCTCCATCGTGGTGTCGAGCTCCTCGTACCCGGTGGTCTGAAGCTCCTCGTGCGTCACGGCCGCCTCGGCTTCGTGCGGCACCTCGGACTGGACCTCCTCGTACATCGGCTCGGGCTGAACCTCTTCGTACGACTCGTACGCGGGCTCCGGCTCCGGCGCGGCGGCGACGCCCCCCGGCAGCGGAGGAGGCGCCCCGGGCTTCTTTCCTTCGCGCCAATCGACAATGTGCTGACAGAGGGTCTCGTACTCGATCATCGAACGTAGCCGGCTCGCGCCGTCGGCCGCGATGGTATCGGGCTGCGCGCATCCGCGAAAGCAGGGATGCAGGGGCAGGCGCGGGTGGGACATCCGGACACCGATCGGGTGCGCAGCGAGAGATCTCCCCTCTGCGGTAGGCTTGCGACCCATGCTGGCGACCGCGCTCGGCATCGGGCTGGGGCTGCTCGCGCCCACGCTCGACGCGGGAACCGCCCCGCAAACACTCCGCTACGTGCTCCGCGGCGGCGAGCAGCTCGAACTCCTGGCCGAGCGCTACGGCACGACGGGCGCTCAGCTGCGCGCCGACAACCCCGGAAAATGGTCGAAGGGCCGGACGCTGAGCATCGCGGCAACGCGGCGGCCGGTCCCCGTGCAGAAGCTGCTCGTCAAGGCTCGGGAGCGGGACAGCTGGGCCAAGCTCGCGGCCCGCTACGAGGTGGAAGCGCAGGACGTCCGGCTGTGGAACCCGCGGGCAGGCCGGCGACGCCGACCGCGGCATGGGCAAACGCTGGTGCTGTGGCTGCCCTCAGGCGCATCGAGTTACCCGCTGCCCGAAGGTACGGCCTCGTTTCCAGCCATCGACAAGCCCACCCACGGCGAGTCGGTCGGCAAGCCCAACCGTGGACGGCTCGAACACGCTGCCCGACTGCCACCGGGACCGTACGTCATCCGCTTCGACTGGCAGTGCTTCGGCTCCGCCCTCGCGGTGTGGAACATTCAGCGCGTCATCGGCGGGTTCCGAGCCGAGACCGGGTACGAACGCGACATCTTCGTCGGTGCGCTGAGCCGCCGTACTGGCCGCCGTCTCCCGCCGCATCGCTCGCACCAGAGCGGCCGGGACGTCGATGTCCGCCTGCCCGCGATGCCGCACGCGACGGGCTTCAAACTCAGCGCCACCGAAGTCGACTGGCACGCGACCTGGGCCCTGGTGGACGCGTTCGTCCGCACCGGCGACATCGCGGTCATTTTCTTGGAACGGAAGCTGCGGCAGCGTCTGAGACGTGCCGGTGTCGCAATGGGGGCCGACGACACGCGGATCGAGCGAGTCATGGCCCGCGTCCGCCACTCGCCAGGACACACCGCGCACATCCACGTCCGCTTCCGCTGCGACGAGCACGAAGACCGCTGCAAGGGCTGAGCGTCCCCGGCTGCCGCTCGAGCGCATCGCAGACCTCGCACGAAGAAATTTCGACCACCGCGAATCAAACCGGAGTCGCCTCCACGTTTCCGGCTGCTCCGGCCGCTCCGCGTTCTGTCGACGTAACTGGCGAAAGCAAGACTTCGCGATGAACACAGCTCGCCCAGCGGACGCCTTGGCATCGGTCTGACTGATA
This sequence comes from uncultured Nannocystaceae bacterium, assembly GCA_964432695.1. Taxonomy (GTDB): domain Bacteria; phylum Myxococcota_A; class Polyangia; order Nannocystales; family Nannocystaceae; genus CAJXVA01. The sequence goes on along the minus strand of CAYSPB010000006.1, from coordinate 27,582 downwards.
GGCAAGCGCGCCGTGCCAGCCCGCTCTTGCCGACCCCCACCAGATTTGGGGCTCAGGCCATGGTGACCGAAGCGCCGAGCGTAAAGCTGGGCCGGATGCCCGACTCGGTCGGCAAGGCGAGGCCACCATCCCCCAACCCGTAGCGCTGAGACGAAAACGCCCAGTCGACGTTGCCCCGGATCCACGAGCGCATCAGCTCGATGAGGTCGGCCACCAGCGCCTCACGCGGCGACGGCCGATCTCGCATCGACTCCTCGAGTTCGAGGAAGCGAACCATCTCGAGGTTGTGCATCTCGATGGTTTGATCGACGGCTTCGTCGATCGACAAACCTCGATCTGCGGACAGCAACAGCACCAGGTTGTGCGGATCTCCGACCGCTTGCTCCTTCCGATACGAAAAAACATCGTTCGCCCACCCGATGATGTTGGCGCACATGGCCATCAGCCGACGAACGTCGGGATCGGTCCATAGCGAATCATCGGTGCGGTGTTGGTGTGAAACATCGAACAGCGCGTACTCGGTGTACATGCCAACGGTGATTTCACGCATCCGCATGTAGTGACCCGGCGACGGTGGTGTGACGCGGACGCGGTTCATGATCTCCCAGTGCATCGAGTCGAACCACTCGCGGGAGGCCTCGGCAAAACGCCGTAAACAGCCCGGATTGGACCGTTCGAGGATGCGACGCCGAACATCTGCCAGTGCTGCGTGCATGCTGGTGACGTGATCGGACAGTCCCTCCTCGATGACTTCTCCATGCTCCAGGTAACGCGCCCGCAATAGCTCGGGCTTGTGTACCAGTGTGTCGTGTTGGTCGTCGGCCGCAAAGCCCCACAGCGTCCAATCGAGAACCACACGAAGGTCCTCGTATTCCGCGTAGGGGTAGGCGCGGGCGACGAATTCAGGAATACGCAGGGCCGCAAAGCGCGTCAGATCCTCTTCCGTGCGCACGAGTTTGTAGTCGCTCATCCATTTTAGCGACTCTTCACGCGCCCGCGCATGATGTGGACTGATCGCGGATGCGATCGGACAGTACAGGCGGGTCATCTCCATCGAGAAGATGGATAGCGCACCGCAAGGACGAACGCCGCGTGCCCTGTCCCTAACCGGCAGGAAGGCCGAAGGGCCGGCCCCCCGTGGACACGATCAAACAGGCCGCGGTCTGTTAGTGTGCGTACAACTTTGCTTCGTCAATCTGTTGGGGATCATCGACCACAAGGGTCGGGATTCCCGTGAACAGACCAACCGCCCGGGCGACCATCCGGTACGTCGTCTTGGCCGTGATCCAGACGACCATCCGGAATTTCGGTCGGTGGGCCTTCATCATGTCCGACCAATGATCCCGGGCAGATACGGGATAACCCCGGAGCGAGCGCATATCGATGACGACGGCGACCGACTCTGGTGTTCGCCCTAGGATGCGAGCGAGCCGCTCGGCGGCTCCCTTGGCGTCGTCGATCTGGATCTCCCCATCGATTTTTATGTCGATCCGTCGAGGCGGGGACCCTTGCGTCGTGAAGCTCCACTCAGCCATCGTGCTGCTCCTCAGCCCGGTGACCTCTCGATGTCGAGGTCGCGGTTTCGCGCGCGCCTCCATTCCGTGCGCACGCCGCTCCGATGATACGCGACAATCCGAGCGTCCGGGCGGCTCTGTGGACGGTTTCGCGCGGGCCATCTCGGAACCTGCCCGAGAGGGACGTCCTGACGCGGACCGAGCGAGCGCCATATGAGGCCGCTTTCCCCACATCGACGGACTTCACGGATCGAAAAAGGTGCGACACCTCGGAACCGATCGGTGCGCGCGCCCGAGTACGACGAGTGGTGAGCGCCGCGGTGTCTCGAGTTCGACCCCTAGCCCAGCCCCATGAGGCGCTGGATCGCGCAACGCTGGTCGCCGCAACGCGGGGCGAGCCATGGGCTACGCGCCGCCTCGTGGAGTGCAGCCAACGCAGCGTGTACCGCTTTGTATGGCGCATGCTCGGACCGCGCGCCCATCGAGCGGCCGTCGAGGAGTTGGTGCAGGAGGCCTACGCCCGGGTGTTCCGCGCCCTACCCCGGTACGACGTCGACGGGGCCGCACGCTTCAGCACCTGGATTCTCACCATCGCGCATCGCACCGTGGTCGACGAGCTTCGGCGCAAGCGGCCCCAGCTGCTTCCACTCGAGGGGACTTCACCTGGCCAGGTGCAGCAGCGACCCGATCATCTACGCGAGCGGGCCGACCTCGGCGAGCGCATCGGCGCGGCGGTCGAACGACTCAGCCCATCGCTGCGCGCGGCCTTCATTCTTCGCGCCTACCACGGTCTCTCCTACCCCGAGATCGCCGAAGCCCTCGAGATCGATCTCGGCACGGTGAAGTCGCGCATCCATCGAGCTCGCAAGGCGCTGATGGCCGCGCTCGAGGAGGTCCGCCATGACGGATGAACACAACGACTCCCTGCCCCCCGAACTGCTCGACGCCTGGGATGTGCCAGCGCCGTCGCCGGGGCTGACCGACCGCATCCTCGCTCGCAACGGCGATGCCATCTCCGACCTGCGAGCGTCCTCGTTGGACGCCGCCGTTCCCATCGACCCCGCGCCCTTGGAGGCCTCACCAATGCACCCTACCGACTCCGCACGTTCGCTTCGTCCGTTCCTGACCACCGCGCTGATCGCTGCCGCGGCCGCGGCCGCGCTGCTGGTCGCGTTCGTTGCGGGCCGCTCCACGAAGCCGGACGCGATCGAGCCGACGGTGCCCAACGTTCGGATCGAAGTCGCCGCACCAAGCCCGAGCGCACCGAACGCAGCAGCGCGCCCTTCCGAGGAGCTCGACCGGATGCGGAAGGTGATCGAAGAAGCGCACGCATCCGGGCGCAAGGCGCGTTCGTTCCCCGAGGGGGCACTCGAGGAAACCAATCGACAACGGACGCCTCGAAGGAACCCACGCCCCACGTCTTCGGACCTAAAGAACCCCTTCGCCGATGACGACGCGCCGTCCTCACCGTTCATCGATGGCCGCGCCCCCATGACGGACCCCGCCGTGACGCAGAAGGGCGAGCTTCCGCTCCAAGCCGCCGACATCTTGGCCGTCACAAAAGAGCCAGGGTTTCAGAAGGTCATGCCCAACGTGATCGGCTGCGTCACCGGAACGGGAACTTGGCGAGTGAAGTTGGAGTTCGTCCTTACCCGCAGCGGCAGCGTGGTTCGGGTCCGTCAGCTCAACGACGCGCTGAGCAACCGCGACTGGACCTGCGCCGAAAAGGCCCTGCGCAAGGCCAAGTTCAAGGGTACGGGGAAGACCGAAATCCGAGACATCACCCTGAGCTTCGAGTCGAATGTGAAAGACGGCGTCGCTGATGACCCGCCGAAGCCCAAGCAGAAGACCTCGAAACTGCGGATCGGCACGAACCCGGGTACTCCGCCAGCGGAAGTTCGCGTCGACGGCAAGCGGGTCGGCACCACGCCCCTGGCTCGCGTCGAAGTCACGCCCGGACGCCACAAAATCGAGTTTCGCTGGCCCGACGGAAAGCGGACGCTCAAGTTCGTCAACGTGCAGGACGGCGGGACGGCCGTCGTACGGGGCGGCTGACGAAGCCGTGGGCACCACGCCGTAGCCACGCCATGGAGGAGGTTCGAGGCGCGCTCGCGGGCACGGACGGCTGGTTCGTCGAGCCGACTGGGTACGCGGCCATCCGATGCGCAGCGGCCCTCTCCCTCGCCGGACACGGTGCGCCAGACGACCGCTTCGAGGGGATCAAGGTCGAACTCACGGATTCCGCTTGCTTCTAGAGCGACCGGGTCAAGAAGGCATCGAGCGTGCCGGCCAACCGACGCCGAAACTCATCGTCGAACGGCGGACAGTGCTTGCTGCCCTCGAGAAGCTCAGTCTGCACGAGGTTGGGAAAGACCACAGCGGCTCGCTCGAGCAGCGCGGACCCAGGGAACGAGAGGTCGTGCTCGGCTGCGACGACCATCGTGGGCCGCGTGAAGTCTGCAAACGCCTGAGGCGTGGCGAGCGGCGGCGGCGAGAAATCGATGCGTACCGACCGAAAGGCCTCAGCCATGAACTCGGTCCACAGGGGCTCGAACGTCGTGAAGTTCGCCGCGAGCATCGCTCGAAGATTGGCGTCGGTCGGGCGGATCTTCCAGCGCAGCATTGGCCACGCAAACTTCACCAGACCCTGCCACGCCGAACCCGAGACGATTCCCGCGGGCACGAGCAGCGCGAGCCGGTCGATGCGTTCGGGAGCCTCTCGCGCGAGCTGAAGTGCAACGGCACCGCCCCAGCTGATGCCCAGCACATGCGGGCGCTCGAGCTTCATCGCGTCGAGCACGTCGAGCGTCCACGCGCCAAACCCGTCGGCATCGAACGCCGGCCGCGTCGGTGCGCTCGCCACGGACTGCCCCACGATGTCCGGCGCGATGATGCGATAGCGTTCGAGTAACCCCTGCAGCTCGCCCAGCGCGTGTGGAGCCCCCGCAAGCGCACCGTGCAGCACGACCAAGGGTGGAGCGTCTGCGGGACCGAAACACAACACGTTCGTGTCCCCATGCCGCGTGGGCACCTGCCGTCGCTCGGTCGGCGCAGGCAGCCGCGCCAAGAACTGGTCGTAGAACGCCTCCATGCGCGTACGAGCCTCGGGACTCTTGAAGATGTCGGAATGCGTGCCCATGCCCAGTCTGGCCGACGCTACGGACAGCCCACCGCGCTTGTCCAGGCCTGCAGAGCGCAATGCATGCGCGAGAACGGGGCCCTCCGTTGCGAGCAGAGGCCCGCGCCGTAGGCTCGCGCGGTGCCCGAGGGTCCAGAGATTCGCCGAGCTGCCGATCGCGTCGCGAAGGCTGTCGTCGGCGCGGAGATCACCGCCGTCGAGTTTGGCCTGCCCGGGCTCGTGCAGTACCAGGACGAACTCAGCGAGTCCGCGATCACCGAGATCACGACCCGCGGCAAGGGCATGCTGACCCGCTTCGCCTGCGGGCTCACCGTGTTCAGCCACAACCAGCTCTACGGCAAGTGGATGGTCACGGCCCAGCCGAAGCTGCCCAACACCCGTCGCTCCCTTCGGTTCGCGATCTACACACCCAAACATTGGGCGCTCCTGTACAGCGCGAGCACGATCGAGGTCGTACCGGACGAAGCGGTCGACGAGATCCCGTTCATCGCGGGCCTCGGACCCGACTGCCTCGACCGCCTGACCACCCCGGCCAAGGTTCGGCGACGGCTCGAGAGCAAGCGATTTCGAAGACGAGGGTTGAGCGCGCTACTCCTGGACCAGAGCTTCATCGCGGGATTGGGCAACTACCTGCGTTCGGAGATCCTCTTCGAGGCGGGCGTCCATCCGGACCTCCGCCCGATCGACTGCACTGACGAGCAACGCCAAGCGCTGGCAAAAGCGATCGTGTCGATGCCGCGGCGCTCGTACAAGACGGGCGGCATCACCACCGAGCCGAAGCTCGCCAAGGCCCTCAAGAGCGAAGGGTACCGCCGTCGTGACTACCGGCATTGGGTGTTCCGCCGCGGTGGGCAAGCCTGCTACCGATGTGGAGACACCGTGGTCGACGGCGAGCACGGGGGACGCCGCACGAGCCACTGCCCCACGTGTCAGCCGCGCGAGGGATGAGTCGGGTGCCAACCTCGCCGACCGGTGCTACGCCCCCTGCGTGTCCGGACCGCTCCCAAGCCGCGCGGTGAACCTCGCGGAAGCGCGTGCCAAGTACGGGGACTTCGTCGACCGCTTTCTGCCCGCGCTGATGCGTGCAGACCCACTGGCGGACGCCGTCGCCCGCGACTTCGCAGCGCAGGGCCGCGCCCGCAGCCGCACAATGCTCGACGATGCGCTGCGCCGGGGGATCGACGCGGTGCCCGACGCCCCGGAGTCGCTGCGGGCCCTGTTCGCGCAGCTCGACCACGTGCCGGTGTGGGTCGACTGGAACGCCATCGACCGCGCTGGCGACACCCTGTTTCGCACCGGCCTCGCGGGCGGCACCGTGCTGGGCGCCAAGTCGCTCATCACCGGGTACTGCTCACCGGCGGGCAACAAGCCCCTCATCCTCAGCGGGCAGCTGCACAAGCGAGAACGCCTGGGCTACCGCCTCGCCGAGACGAGTCGCTTCGTCGTCGACGTGTGCCAGCACGGTGGCATGCGCCGCTTTGGTCCGGGCTTCGCCACCACGGTTCGCGTCCGGATCATGCACGCCACCGTGCGTCGCCTGATCGAGGAGACCGGCGCGTACCGCAACGACGCCTGGGGCCTGCCGATCAACCAGCACGACATGGCCGGGACCACCCTGCTGTTCTCGCACGCATTCGTGCAGGGCGTGCGCGCGTTCGGCTTCGACGTCACGCCTGCGGAGGCGAACGACTACTTGCACCTATGGCGCTACAACGGCTACCTCATCGGGGTCGAACCCGAGCTGCTGGTCGACGCTGAGGCACATGCCGAACGCATGGCCGACGTCATCGCACTGACCCAAGGTGAACCCGACGACGACGCCCGGATGCTCGTGCACGCGCTGGTGAAGTCGCCGCTGTACACCGCGGGCGACGACCCAGACGCAACGCGCATGGCCCAGCGCCAGGTCTCGCTCGGATACGGCTTCACGCGAACCCTGCTCGGCAACGCCATGGCCGACAAGTTGGACCTTCCCAAGGACGCCGCCCGCTTCGTCCTACCCGCCGTTCGGCGCTTGCTGTCCCGTGCCGAGCGTGTTGGTCGCCGCGTGCCGGGCTACGACGCTCGCATGGTGAGCGCGGGCCGAAGCTATTGGAAGACCGCGATCGAGATGGGGCTCGAGGGCAAGCCGGCGAATTTCATGCCCCCAATGCGCCTCGACGGCATCGTCGACGCGCGGCACTTCGTTCGCCAAATCGTCGCGTAGCCGGAGCACACGGCGACGGATCTGCGACTGCGCGCCCTCCGTGCGGGAGTCCGATTTGAGGAACACGTCCGGCACGCAACTTGCTCTGAACGCGGACCGTGCCATCTGTAGACATCTATCGCGGCGTGCTCCTCGGGACCGCGCTCGGCGACGCGCTGGGCCTCCCGTTCGAGGGGCTCTCGCCGGAGCGCGTGGCGGCTCGGCTTGCGCGTCGGCCCCTTGAACACTCGATGATCGTCGGCCGCGGCCTGCTCAGCGACGACACCGAGCACACCGCCATGGTGGCGCGGGCTCTTCACGCACGGACGCCCAGTGCATTCGCGGCTGACCTGGCGCGTCAGCTGCGACGCTGGCTGCTCGGTTTTCCGCCCGGACTCGGCCTCGCCACGCTTCGCAGCTGCGTTCGTCTCTGCCTCGTCTGGTCCCCAGCACGAAGCGGCGTAGTCTCGGCAGGCAACGGTCCTGCGATGCGCGCTGCACTGCTCGGCGTGCACGCGCGCGACGACGCCGAGCTGGTTGCCTGGGTTCACGCGAGCACCGTGATCTCCCACCGGGACCGTCGGGCCGAAGACGGTGCGCGCGTCGTCGCGCGATGGGCCCGCGCGCTCGCCCATGCGCAACGCCCCACGCCTGCCCTGCTGCACGACATCGACGATGCCAGCTTCCGCGAACGTGCCCTCGCGGCGCTCGGTGCCGCTGAACTTGAACCCGACGCATACCGCCGTCGCGAGGGACTCGATCGCGGGGTCTCCGGATTCATCGTCGAGACCATTCCCGCAGCGCTGTACTGCTGGGCACGAGCACCAGAGCACCCCGCAGCTGCGATCGAGACGGCGATCCGTCTCGGCGGCGACACCGACACCACCGCCGCCATCGTCGGTGCATGGATGGGTGCTGCGCACGGGGAGCGCGGCCTGCCCGCGTCGTGGCTCGACGGACTCGCCGACTGGCCCCTTACCCGTACCCATCTCGTCGCGCTCGCCGACGCTCTGCATCATGAAACGCCCCCACCGCCGCAGCGTTGGGTCGCGGCGCTGCCGCGAAACGTCGCCATGACCGGACTCATCCTCGGACATCTCGTGGCGCGACTGGTCGGGCGATGAATGCTCCCCCATCGGGCAGGTCGAGGCGGTACGCCCCACCACGCACATCCACGAGATGAGCCTGCACGGACGCCGCGCCCAACTCGACCCGGCGTCGGCTCGCGGCGCACGCAATCCTTGCGACGGCAGGACCGAAAAAGACGAGCGAGGCGTCGCGACGGGCTGCTACGGTTCGGGCGTGGATGTCCCTGCGATCAACCCCGCCCTCGATCTCGACGAAGAGATCGAACGCCTCCGCAAAGAGCGGAACGCGGTGATCTTGGCGCACTACTATCAGGAGTCCGAGATTCAGCACCTCGCGGACTTCATCGGCGACTCCCTGCAGCTCGCCCGCGCCGCCCGCGACACCGAAGCCGACGTCATCGTCTTCTGCGGCGTGCACTTCATGGCCGAGACGGCCAAGATCCTCAATCCCGACCGCACGGTCCTGCTCCCCGACATGGACGCCGGATGCTCCCTCGCCGACCGATGCCCTGGCGACCGCTTCCGAGCCTGGCGGGCAAAGCATCCCGATGCCGTCGCCATCAGCTACATCAACTGCTCGGCGGACGTGAAAGCCGCCAGCGACATCATCTGCACCTCGTCCAACGCCAAGGCCATTGTCGACTCAATCCCGAAGGATCAGCAGATTCTTTTTGCGCCCGACAAGAACCTCGGCCGCTGGCTCATCCGCGAGACCGGCCGCGACATGCTCTTGTGGCAGGGCTCATGCATCGTTCACGAGACCTTCAGCCACCGAAAGCTGATCGGCCTCAAGACGCGGCACCCCGACGCCAAGATCATCGCGCACCCCGAGTGCGAGGACCACGTCCTCGACATGGCCGACTACATCGGCAGCACCAGCCGCCTGCTGGAGTACGCCACCACCTCCGAGTTCACCGAGCTCATCGTCGCCACCGAGTCCGGCATCATCACGCAGATGGAGCTCAAGGCGCCCGACCGCACCTTCATCCCGGCTCCGCCCGAGGAGAACTGCGCCTGCAACGAGTGCCCCTACATGCGCTTGAACACGATGGAAAAGCTCTACCTTTGCCTCCGAGACATGAGTCCCGAGCTCATCATGGACGAAAAGCTCCGCCTCGCGGCAAAGAAGCCCATCGACCGCATGCTGGAGCTCTCCGCAGCGGTGAAGTAGCGCTGCCGCCTCAGGTCGGGCATGAGACGCGCGCGGCAGCCCAGGCTGCCGCGCGCGTCTACACGGGATCGTTGGCAGTCAATCCGCAGACGGGAGACCGTCGCGAGATATCTCCAACGGCGGATTTCGACCGCTCAGCCAGGTAAGCAAGGGTCCACCGCTCCCGGTCTCAAGTCGCAAACCGGCTCTCTAGGCGCGAAAGCCAAGGGTTCGACGTAGTCATAGTATGTCCCCCCACCGTGCTCCATCTCCAATAGAGCCCGGTCGTAGGCAGACTTGATCACCTTCGCGGAGATACCTCTTTTCTCGGTGCACCTCGACTGACCGCATACCGAGTTGCACGCACGCTCTGTCGAACGGCAGCACAACCTGGGTCGGTTTTCCAGTGTCAGTTCGGTGGTACTCACGTGCATTCCGACCAACGCGCCCTCCCGCAAAATCCCACCCCCGCTCATGTTTGAGACGGTAGACGTAACGTACGAGAGCATTCCATAGTCAGGAGTTGCCTCGTCCCTAAGGACTTGAGCCCCCATCAAGGGAATACCATCTGGATACCCCTGAACCTCCACCATATCATCCCTGCATTCGATTGGGTCATACGAGAACCGATCGACCACTTTCGTAGTCAAAGGACGAGACAGACGAAGGATCGCCCAATCATTAACACTACCAGTCGGTCCAGACCCAGCGACAACGAGTTCAAGTTCGTGAACAACTGGACAGTCTTGCCCTTCGCAGCCCTCAATCTGGCGGCAACTTCTGTAGGCATCCAGCGACGGGTAGGTTTCGTCATCCAGACTAGCGCGATCGTACCCGGAAATAGCGCATAGGTTTTCTGCGGACGAATATCTACTAATACAGTGAAACGCCGTCACGATCATATCCTCTGACAGCGCTATCGCTGAACAACTCGCGACACGCGGCATCCCGACGCGATTGTATAGGAAGCGGTCTTTGCACGCCCAGTCTCGTCCACCGGGAACCTTGCTATCGATGCCACGGCCTCGACGCGGAACCAGCGCCACGACAGGAGATTCCTGAGCATTTCTAAACCGAAGAGGAATATCGGCTTCCAGCCCACTCTCCAAAGAGGCGAGGATATCGAGCCCAATACGTGCGGCAGGCCTCCTTGTAGCTCCGCTACTTGCCCCCTGGCTACAGCCCAAAGACAACAGAAGAAGGAACAGCGTTCTACGCATTGGCATCGCGCTAGGTCGTCAGTTTTTTCTTGACTTTAACCGTCAGGGTCCAACGAGGATCTCCAAACATCTGCAAGTTCATCGCATACTCAGACTCGGCGGGTTCAGGGATCCGACATACTGCCGCAAGAGATCTTTGCGATGACGGATAAACTGGCTCCACCTCGATCTTGGCATCAGTTGCCACAAAGTCTCGATGAATGGGAAACAGCTCCGCTTCCACCAATTTGTCCGATGGTTGGACGGTTCGGTGGCGGACCATCCAATCGGGCCCGTTGGCAACCGTGGTACAATCTAGCGTTGGGTTATTGCTCGGTGAGGTGATGGGAAGAGCGCGTCGAATCTTCTGACCGTTCTGAAGTTCGAAAGTCAGGTTCCAGAGTGCGTACACGCGGGTGATGTCGAAGGTAGTCATTTCATTCTCTCCCTCTCTACCGTGAGCTTCGGCCGCGAAACCGTCACCTAAATTCTTCGCGGATCTTCTCTGCCCAGCCGTCCAAGTCGCCGGCGGTGCTCTCGGCGATCCCCGGTTCGGACGCGACGTCTTCGATTGCGGCCTTGAGACGCTTCTTGCCGTTGCGGATGCGGCTCCGGGCGGTGTCCTCGGGGATGTCCATGATCTCGCCGATTTGGCCGGCGGTCAGCTTCTCCCAGTAGTATAGCTCGAGAATGACCTGGTCCTTGAACGGGATTCGCCGCAGTGCTCGGAGCAGGACCTGTTGTTCGCGCTTTGCCTGGAGTATCGTAGAGGGGCCGGCGCCCATGTCTTCGATCGAGAGCTCACCGAGATCTTCGTTTCGTCGGTCTCGAACGCGAGCCCGGTAGTGCTCCCGCAACAAGTTGTGTGCGATGGCGAAGAGGAACGTTCGAAACGACGACCGACCTTCGAAGCGCTCGGCGGCGTCGAGGCATCGAACGAAGGTGTTCTGAACGAGCTCGGCAACGTCTCCGTCGGTCTTGTTGACGAAAAAGCGACGAATAGGCTCGAAGTGCCGCTGAAACAGCTCATTTCCGGCCCGCCGGTCGCCTTCTTTCCAAGCTGCGAGAAGGTGCTTGTCGCTGCTTGCCACCACGATCCCGTGGCAATATGCCATGCGGCTGGTCGGACTGGGACGGATTTTTGTCGACTTCGAGTGACGGTTTCAGGGGTGAGCCCCACAACCCCATGGAGGTGTCGAACGACAGCACACTCGGAGAGTCCGAGGTGGCACCCCACGCTCCGCCTTCAGGCATCGATGCGGATGCAATGAAGGCCAGCATCGCCGGGAACCTCTTCGGCGATGTCGCAATGCCGCTGCGAATCGGCCGGTACGAAGTCCGCGAAATGCTCGGCGCGGGTGGCATGGGCGTCGTGTATGCGGCGTGGGATCCCGGTCTGGGCAGAAAGATCGCGCTCAAGCTGCTCCCCCAGCGAGCCTCCAGCAGCGAGGCCCGTCGGACGCGAATGCTGCGAGAAGCCCAGGCCCTCGCAAAGCTCTCCCACCCCAATGTCGTGCACGTCTACGAGGTCGGCGAACAGGGGAGCGATGTGTTCCTCGCGATGGAGTTGGTCGAAGGCCCCTCGCTGCGCGAGTGGCTCGAATCGACTCCGCGGTCGACAGCCGAGATCGAACGGGTCTTTGCGCAAGCCGGAGCGGGACTCGTCGCGGCGCACCGTGCAGACCTCGTGCACCGGGACTTCAAACCGTCCAATGTCATCGTCGGTGACGACGGACGGGTCCGAGTCCTCGACTTCGGGCTTGCCCACGGTACAGGCTCCGGCGTCGGCTCGACCGACGGCGATTCGGGCTCCTCCGAGGACGCACGATTGACGGATACGGGCGCGGTCGTCGGAACGCCCGCCTACATGGCACCCGAGCAGTTCCGAGGGGAGCACCCCGACGCCCGCGTGGATCAGTTCGCGTTCTGTGTCGCGCTGTTCGAGGCATTCGCGGGTGCGCGCCCCTATACACACGAGACACTTCGCGATGCCCCCGCGACGGCCGTCATCGAGAGCTGGGGTCGAATCCCGCGTTCGTGGCGCGGACCTCTGCGTCGCGGGCTCGAGACATCGCCGAGCTCGAGATGGCCATCCCTCGAGGCCCTGCTAGACGCCCAACGCAAAGGACGGCGTCGTCGAACGGCGGCGCGATGGCTGGGGGTCGCAGCGCTCGTCGGCGTGACGATCCCGCTGGCAGCTCGTACGCCTGAGCCCTGTACCGACCTTGCCAAGTCTCCGCCGGGATGGACGGAGACCGACGCCGCGGCGATCGCAAACGCATTCAGCGCCACGAATGCCCCCTTCGCCGACGACGTTTGGCTCAACGCCCGTAGCAATCTCGACAGTTTCGCGGAGGCGTGGAGCGAATCTCGGAGCGCCGCCTGCAAGAATCCCGGCAACCCAGAGATGATCCGCTGCCTGAGACGCGCAGAGACTGCTCTCGAGGCCGTCGTCGACCAGTATGAGAGCGTCGATGCGACGAGCGTTGCGGACATTCACCCGCTCGCCACACTGTTGGAGTCACCACGCGCGTGCGCGCAAGACCCACGGACAGCCTTTGGGGGAGAGCTTGGCGAGGACAGTCTCGGAGTCGTCGCGCGGGCGGCCGCAGAACTGGCGACGAATCGGGCAGAGGATGCGCGTCGCCGACTCGACCTCCTGATCGAACGAGAATCACCGCGGGACACGGACTTGCTTGCAGAGGCGTACCGGCTCCGTGCTCGAGCGAACGCCCTCGTGGGAAACGAAGACGCCGCACTCGATGACGTGGCGCGGTCGATCCGCGAAGCCAGCGGCGGCGACACGCGAGCCCGCAGCCTCGCGACGTGGGCTCGACTGCTCCTTCAAGCCGAGCGCGTCGCCTCGGCTCTCGACGCCCTTCGCCTGCTCGAGGCCCATCTCACGGACCACGAGGCTGCGTCGGGCCTCCGCGCGGATCTACTCGAACTTCGCGGACGAGCCACCACTGGGGACGCCGCCGTACAGAATCTCCGCCAAGCCCTCGCGCTCCGAGAGGAAGCCGGGGATGAAGCGAAGCGCCGCACGACGCGGATGGCACTCGCGAACGCACTCTCCGAAGGAACAGAACCCGCCGAACTGAAGGAATCGGAGACTCTCTTCAAAGAAGAGCTGGCCCAGCGACGTGCCGAGCTCGGCGACGATCACCCGATGACTGCGGTCGCACTGTTCAACCTCGGCGTGTTCCTGGCCGACACGCATCAGCAGTGGGAGCGGGGCGAGGCGCTGCTGAAAGAGGCCGAGGCGATCGAGAGCCGTACGCTCGACATCGACGCACCGGGTCGAGCGCGAACCCGACTCAAGCTGGGCGAGCTTGCCGTGCGGCTCGGCCGGCTCGAAGAAGCGCAAGCACTTGTCGACTCCGCGTGGAGCCGGCTGCGATCGCTGCCGTCGACACACTCCGACCACGTAGCGGCGCGGACCCTGCTTGCTGACGTAGCCTCGGCCCGCGAGGACTATCCCGGCTCACTCGAGCATCACCGCGCGCTGGCCGAACTCAACCCCAGGGACGTATTCGTTCGCCAGAACATCGCGTATGCGAGCACCCAACTCGACGACGCTGAATCCGCCCGCAAGGCGCTGAAAACGGCGCGAGCCCTCGTCGAAGTCGAACCCCTTCCGCCTGAGATCGCGGCGCTGCTGCAGCTGTACTTCCGATCGATCGACGCAGAAATCGCCCGCATCGAGGGACGTTCGGCCGACGCTCTAGCGATCCTCGACGAAGTCGAGGCCGACGCTGCCTCGTACGACACGGGTGACGACCCAACGCTCACCGCCCAGCTGGCCCTGCTTCAGCCCGAACTCGACGCCATCCGCAGCAAGGTGGCCGAGGCTTCACGCTGACTCAGTCCGTGCGGGTTTCATAGAAGGCGCCAAAGTCGTCCTGATCGAGGTGGTCGAGCCCGACCGCCTGCAGGACGAGGGAGCGAGAAACCGACACTGATAAGCGAGTTCGCTCGGAGAAATGCTGAGTGCGGCGCGCGAGACTTCCGGGGTCGAGCTCATACTCGAGCCGAACGGCCGCGCTCTCGGCCTCCAGCTCGGCGAGTGCGCCACGCAGCTCTTCGTAGTCCCCCACCGCGCAGTGGGATACGACCCGGACCTGAAGGTCGCAAGTCCAGCAATACCCCATCGGGTTCAGGTCGAGCCGGCAAAGATGCACGCAACCGGATCGTGCTCGGATGCGCCCGAGTTTGGCCTGCGAGATCTGCGGAGTCGGGGCACTACGACCCACGCATCTCCTGCTGGCGCATCGGCATGGCGTCGATGGCGAGCATGAGGTCTGCAAGCGACACCGCGGCATCGCGCTGCCGTACCTTCTCTCCGCCGTCTTTGCCGACCAGCACGACTTCGCACGCGTCATCGGCGGGCGCAAACCGGGCACGCAGCGAAGCCACGTCTTCGCGATGCATGGGGCGCCCATCGACCGTGGGAGGATCGGCATCGACATCGAGAGCGACGAGGTCCCGCTCCCGCAACCCCGCCGAGTCGGCGTCGAGTGAGGCGGTCCATGCAGCACGCCATTGCGTGACCTCCGAGCAGAACACCACGAGCACTCGACTGCGCCACGCGAAGTCGTCCATCGAGACGCGTCGTGGCTCCGGGCCTGACTCGCGGGGGCAGGTCGGTGTGATGGCACACAGAAGCGTCAGGACGAAGGCGCGCACGAGGTCGGATCTACCCCGAGCGCGTCGCGAAGGCCCGCGACGAACGGCCGAACATCAACCTGCGACGCACCACTGCGCAGCTGACCGAGCGACCGAACACACCATTCGCGTACCCAAGCCACGTCGACACCTTGCGTGGATGCATCCAGAGGTTGCAGCCGCGCAACCGCACGCTCGAGCACGCGCGTCGCTCCGGCTGAACGGCCCGAGTCGAGCAACACGAATGTTGCAGCGACTTGGATGAGCGCTTGCCAAAGATCATGCCGCTGTCGATTCCAGAGCGTTTCCAGGTGTTCGTGCGCCTCCCAATACGCCGCGCGCTCCATGTCGAGCACGTATCGAACGAGCGCGTCCTGAACCTCGGGCGACATCGATAGCCAAGGATAACGAACCACGGTGTCAACGGTGCGTTCCTTGACAGGGATTGTCAGCAAAGCGATGGTCCGACGCAACGTCGCGGGCTGTGGCGACGTTGAGCCGACGAGCGCCGAACCATCGATGGAGATCGTGAGTGAATCGCCGCGCGTCCGAGGCTCTTCCGGGCCGACGGCGCACCAGCCAGCCATGGGCATCGATGCCTTTGCCGACGACCCGGTCCGCGTGTATCGAGCGGTTCGCGCGGCAACGCACCGCCTGTGTGAACCCCTCGAGATCGAAGACTACGGACTGCAGTCGATGCCCGACACCAGCCCGGTGAAGTGGCACCTGGCCCACACCGCATGGTTCTTCGAGACATTCGTACTCGCCGAGGTTCTCCCGAGCTACGCACCGTTTCACCCGCGGTTCGGCTACCTGTTCAACTCGTATTACGAGACCGTCGGACGGATGCACCCGCGGCCCCAGCGAGGCTTGCTGTCGCGGCCCACGGTCGCCGAGGTGCAGCGCTACCGAAAGCACGTGGACGAGCACGTCCTGCGCTGGCTCGAAGCCGGGAACGCGACGTCGGAGCAGCTCGCGGTTGTGGAGCTGGGCCTGCATCACGAACAGCAGCACCAAGAACTCATCCTCACCGACCTCAAGCACGGCCTGTCCCACAACGCGATACGTCCGGTCTATGTGCCACAGCCCGCCCGCGCTTCAGGGACGCCGCGTCCGTTGAACTGGCTCGCCCACGACGGGGGCGTCCACCCGGTTGGCTTCGAGGGCAACGGGTTTCACTTCGACAACGAAGGCCCGCGGCACGACACGCTGCTTCAGCCCTTCGAGATCGCGGACCGTCCCGTGACCTGCGGGGAGTACCTCGCGTTCATGCGCGACGGTGGCTACGCACGCTCCGACCTGTGGCTCTCCGCGGGATGGGGCACCGTGCAATCCCGAGGCTGGACCGCACCGCTGTACTGGGAGGAGCGCGACGGCGATTGGTGGGTGTTCACGCTGCACGGGATGCAACCGGTCGACCCTGCCGAGCCGGTCGTGCACGTCAGCTTGTACGAGGCGGATGCCTACGCACGGTGGGCCGGGGCTCGCCTGCCCACCGAGTTCGAGTGGGAGTGCGCCCTCGGAGATCGCGACGCTACGGGCACCTTCCAGGAAAGCGGTGCGCACCACCCTCGCCCCGTCGCCGACGGCGTGCACGCGTTCGGCGATGCCTGGGTGTGGACCCGCAGCGCCTACGGCCCGTTCCCCGGATACCAGCCGCCTGCGGGCGCGCTTGGCGAGTACAACGGCAAGTTCATGTGCAGCCAGCTGGTGCTGCGCGGGGGCTCTTGCGCCACACCGCGCGCCCACGTCCGTCCGACCTACCGCAACTTCTTCTATCCACCCGACCGCTGGCAGTTCAGCGGCATTCGACTCGCGAGAGAGCCATGACCTCCAACGCCACGCTCGAACTCACCGACCTGGAGCCCAGCTCCGCCGCCCTCACCGCCCAGGTCATCGAAGGGCTCTCCAAGTCGCAGAAGACCCTGCCCACCGCGTTCCTGTACGACGAGGCCGGCTCGGATCTGTTCCACCAGATCACCGAGCTTCCCGAGTACTACCCAACGCGGACCGAGCTCTCGATCATGGATCAACACCTGCCAGCCATGGCGGAGGCGGTCGGTCCCGAGGCGATGGTCATCGAGTACGGCAGTGGCACAGGGCTCAAGACCCGCCGTCTGCTCGGCGCGCTCGACCGCCCCGTGGCCTACGTGCCGGTCGAAATCTCGCGCGAGTTCCTGATGACCTCCGCCGAGGCGCTCCACGCCGAGTTCCCCGACATCGAGGTGTTGCCGGTGTGTGCCGACTTCACGCTGCCGTTCGAGGTACCTCTGGCCCAGACCCGCGCACGTCGTCGCGTGCTGTATTTCCCGGGGTCGACGATCGGCAACTTCTACCGCGACTTCGCGATCCGCCTCCTGCGACAGATGCACACCGAGGTGGGCAAAGGCGGTGGCGCGCTGCTGGGCGTCGATCTCAAGAAAGACGTCGACGTGCTCGAAGCCGCATACAACGACAGCGCGGGCGTGACGGCCAAGTTCAACCTCAACCTGCTCGAGCGGGCCAACCGCGAGCTGGGCTGCGACTTCGACCTCTCGGCCTTCCGTCACCGCGCCGTATGGAATGAGACCCGGGGCGCCATCGAGATGCGGCTGTACGCACGCCGCCCGACGGCCGTCACCGTGGGCGACAAGCGGTTCACCTTTGACCGCGACGAGTGGATCCATACCGAGGACTCGCACAAATACGGCCTCGACGAGTTCGCGGCGATGGCGAGCAAGAGCGGCTTCGACGTGAAGACGGTTTGGACCGACGCCGAACAGCTCTTCAGCGTGCAGTACCTGGTCGCACGCTGAGCCAGACCGGCTCGGCCGCGATACGCTGCGGGTCGTGTCCGTCTCAGCCGAGCAAGTCCGCAGCGAGCTGTTGGCCATGGCCGCGCACGACCTGAAGGTCCGCGCGAAGCTTGCCGCCGACGGGTCGCTGTTCGACGGCTACCACCCGGCGATGGAGCGAGTTCATCGCCAGCACGCGAGGCGTTTGAGCGCGCTCATCGACACGATGGGGTGGCCCAATGCTCTACGCGTCGGGGCAGATGCGGCAGAGGCGGCTTGGCTGATCGTGCAGCACGCGATTTCGTGCCCCCAGCTGCAGCGTCGGGGCCTCGCATTGCTCCAGGTCGAGGCGGCCCATGGACGTGTCGACGCTTCGCACGTGGCCATGCTCGAGGACCGCATTCGCGTGTTCGAAGGCCGGCCGCAGCGATACGGCACCCAGTTCGACTGGGATGCCACCGGTATGCTGAACCCGTGCCCCATCGAAGACCCCGATAGAGTCGACGACCGCCGAAGTGCCGCGGGCTTGCCTCCGCTCGATGAAGCGACCGCGCAGCGGCGCCAGCGTGCAGACGACGACGGAGAAACGGCGCCGCACGACCCTTCGGCCCGCGCGGCTGAATTCGATGCATGGGCCCACCGCGTCGGCTGGCGCAGCTGACGTGGTCGCGAGTCCGCCCAACACGACGCAGCCAAACGGAGCGCGGGACGGGTCTGCGTCATCTACAGATGAGCTCGGAACGCGTCCACTCCCTGCGCGCCAACGAGAACCGTGTACTCGATGAAGAACGACGGCGGCGTGCGTACCGTCGGGCTGAACCTGGGGGGACGCAGACCCCAAACGCACTGCTATCGTGCCGACCGCCGATCATGCGCGTTCGAATGCCATCTCTTCGTCGCTCGAGTCTCGCGTTGTCCTTCAGCCTGCTGACCGCCGGCTGCGGCTCACAACTCGAGGTCACGCGGTTGAACTCCGACCACCAAAAACCCAACAACGTTTGGGTCTTCTTCACTGTGGAACAAAAGGACGGCGAACCCGTCGCAGGCCTCACCGCCGAGGACTTCGCGATCTACGAGGACGAGAAGCTCGTGTCCACGTTCGAGAGTCAGCAGACGATCCAAAACCCCGAGGTTGCGGCGGTCATGTACACGCTGCTGCTGCTCGACATGAGCGGCAGCATCACGGAGTCGGGCAGCGCAGATCTCGTCGTTGATGCCGCGAAGGGGTTCATCGATCGCGTCGGGCGGTCACAGAAAGTCGCTGTGTATGCGTTCGACGGCGGCGAAGACCTGCGCTCGGTCGCCCGCTTCACCGAAGCCAAGGGCTCGGTCGAGGGCGGTCTGGAGGGTCTGCGCACCTATAAAGCACGTGACCCGTCCACCAATCTCAACGGCGCCGTGGTCGAGGGACTCGACGTGCTGCGAACCGCCCTCGACAAGGACGACCGACCCCTCAAGTTCGGCACGATGGTCGTGTTCTCCGACGGCACCGACCGCGCCGCCCGGGTCTCGCACGACGAAATGACCGAAGCGCTCGGCGACGATGCCTACGCGAACTTCGACGTTTTCGCGATCGGCGTCGGCGGCGAAATCGAGGAGAAGAGCCTGGCCGAGGTCGGACGCGATGGCACCGAGCTCGTCGAAGACGAGGCCAACGTACAGGCGGCATTCGAGACCGTCGCGCAGCGCATCGAAGCGCACTCCAAGCGCTTCTACTTGCTCTCGTACTGCACGCCTGCGCGCAACGGGGAGCACACCGTGCGCATCGAGGCGCAGGCAGACCGCAACGAGAAGGGCAAGGCCCGTAAGGAGGGCGACGTATCGTGGACCTTCGACGCCACCGGCTTCGGACCACCCCCCGACTGCAACCCGGAGAGACAACCGGCGTTCGACCTCGAAGACAACGTCGTCGAAGATGCCGACGGAAGCGGTGGCAAGGGCAAGGCGAGCGGTCGCTTCAAGCTCGGCTCCCCCAGCTCGCCCGGCGGCGGTTCCTGAGGCGCCCCACAACTCGGCACAATCGCGCTCGGACTCTCGGGCTGCCTGCTCTCCTCGTCCTCGTCGGGCGGCAACGCGCGTGGGACCGCGTTCAAGCGGCCCTCGGTGCGCTCGAGTTGAGCGACCACCTCGATGCCGACGGACAGATCGGTGGCGAAGGTCCCGACCCACGAACCGGCTTCGAGGACCGTCGCGTCTACTCGAACGTGGCGTTCGACCTGGCGACGCGGGGCTATTGAGCCTCGACGGCCCCAACGAGGTACGTGACCGACACGCGCGCCAGGTCCCCCTTGGGAAACAGCGCCTGGAACTCTGCCGGGCCGGGCTTCAGTCCGGCCTGGCCCGCGGCGCGAAGCACCTCGGCGTGCTCGACCGTGTACTGGTTCGAGAAGCCGTGCGTGAGGTCGTAGCCGATGGTCGGCGTGCGCCCAGGGTCCGCCGCGACGACATGAGCCGGCAGCGTGTGCAGCTCGATGAACAGCCAACCGTAGCGCGCGACGTAGGGGCTCCAGCGACTCATGAAGCCGACGAGGTCGGCCGCCAGCGCCTGTCCGGTGACGACGCGTCCGCCCGGCTCCACGAACGCGCCATCGGTGTTGCTGCTCGGCGTCCCCGCGGTCGCGCGCCAGATCCGGTTGTGGATCAGCATCGAGTTGGTGTGCAGCGCGTCGGCGGCCGAGACGACGTGATCGCCGTCGCGAATGCCCAACGCGCGGATGCCTGCATCGAGGGCGTCGGGATCCGCGATGTCGATCGCCGCGTCGACGACGTGTGCATTGGGCACCCCGCCCGCCGCGAGCGTCTCGCGGGTCTTCTCGCGCGAGGCGAGGTTGAGATCCGAGCCGATGAACGCGACGGGCTTTGCGAAGAAGTTCCAGCTCAGGCGGTCGCGTAGCACCTCGGCGATGTGTCGCAGGAACGTTCCATCGCCACATCCGGTGTCGCAAACCGCCCGCGGGTAGTCCTCGCGCGAGAAGATGCGACGCACGATCTCGTCGACCTTGGCGAAGTAGAGCGCGTGCGATCCCCCGCTGCCCCAGATGTTGAGGCGTCGGTCCACGTGAGACTCGTGCCCCGCTGCCGTGGGCGGAAACATGCGGACGAAGTCGGCACTGCGAAAGATGAGTTCTTCGGCCCGCCGCAGCAGCGGCAGGTAACTCAGGGTGACCGCGTACGCGGATGCGAAGAACACCACCGCGCGCCCCTGGTTGGTCAACGTGTCGGCCTCGAGATCGTACCAGCGCAGAGCCGCGAGGGCGGGCAGGATCTCCTCACGCACGCGCCGACGCGCCCGCGGACGTACGGACGCTGGCGCGACGACCTGGTCGTCCACCTTCACGTCGCGGCCATCCCCTTCGATGGCAACGAAGCGGTGCCGTGACAGCGCAACGGCCAGAGGCGCAGCCAAGCCGCCCTCGAGGTGCGCCACCAAACGCGCACGCACTGACGCCAGCTCAGGCTCTACGTCGGGCAGATCGAACTCGCGGCGCACGAGGTCGGCCATCTCTTCGATCGACGGCACCCCCTCGGGCGCGGCGATCGGCGTGAGCAGGTAGGCAGCGAGTTCCTCCGAGAATGCGAGGAATGCCTCCACGCGATCGAGTCGCGGACCCATGCCCTGCAGCAGCCTCGCCGCACATCGCCCCGCCTCGGTCAGCGTCACCGTCTGAGCAGCGTCGAGGTCGGCCTCCGACTGCGGCGCCGACCACCCGGTGATCCAACCCGAGGAGGCCAGAGCCCGCAGCGCGAGGTTGAGGTAGCCCCGCCGCGCCGAGAACTCCTTCTGGAGCGTGCGCACGTCGACTCCCCCCTCGAGCGCCTCGAAGACGCGACGGCGAACGAACGCCGCGAGCAAAGGCAGCAACGCGAGACCGTCCTGCTGCGCGAACACCCGGCGACGTGCGGCGAGGCGGCCGGCCTTGGACGTGGTCTCGAACAGCGGCTGCACCCGCTCAGTGTATCCGCCACCGGGACGACGCCGAGGCACCGCCACGCAATCGCGTGTTCGGAGTCCTCGCACCCCACGAAAAACGCGGCCGGGCAGCGAGTGCCAGGCCGCGTCGTCGACGCGAAACGATCACTCCTGCGGGGAGCCGAACACGTTGCAGAGCGTCGGACCACCCTGCGACAGCGACAGCCACGAGGGCACGATCGTCTGCTGGGTACAGTCGGTGCGGATGATCTCCTCTTCACGCACGCCGTCGAGCGTGTAGTGCTTGCTCTGGAACCGCCAGAACTTCCGGTACGCCTTCGAGAAGAGCATCAAGAAATACCGCACGAAGTACAGGTCGCCTTCAGCGGCGTCTTGGACCTTCACGAGGCCGCCGGCGGTCGCCTGATAGAAGGCGCCGTTCATGCCGATGGTCGTGGTGAGTCCGCCACCAGAGTAGTACGGACCCGTTCCCGCGAGGACCTCGAACTTGAACTCGCCCGTCTTCATCGAAACGGTCTGCATGTAGTAGGCGTCGATGGGTGGAACGGACGCTTCGGTGACCTCGTCCACGCGCTGGCCGTGGAAGTAGATCAGTCCCGTGATCGTGGAGAGCTTCGGCACCGAGTTGGTGCGAACCTCGGGGTTGGTCCACTTGATGTCGCAGCCGCTCTCGTCGGGGCGGATGTCCACGCGGGTCATCCCGCCCGCCATGTTGCGGTAGTCACCGAAGAACGGTGGCAGCGTCTGGCCCGGGCCGAGCACGATCGGCGAAGGCGCCCCGTACCAGTTGCTGACCACGATGCTGCGTCGGTTGCCGATGACCGAGAGATCGTTGGCGCTCGTTCCCGGCTCGAACAGCGGCACCTTGCAGATCTCTCGGTCACCGTGGACGTCCGCGCCCCGCTTGTAGACGAGCAGGTTGATCTGCGGCGAATCGTTGTCGGTGATGGCGATGTAGTCGCGGCCCAGCAGCGTGGGCGTTGCACCCGAACCATCGGAGAACAGACCCGCTTCGGGCGGCTTGGGCACCGAGTCGTACGGCTCGCGCCACGTGGCGACGGGCTCTCCGGTGTCCTCATCGGCATCGAACCGGTACAGCGCCGTGTCGGTAACGAGGTAGACGCCCTCTTCCCCCACGGCCAGGCCGTTTTCGGTTCGCTCGCCGGGCAGGAACGTCGTCCGCTGCACACCGTCGCTGTCGACGTAGCCGACGGTCACGCCACCGATGTCGTCCCCGCCGACGGTCGCGTACCAGTACTGCCCTTCGAAGTCGGGCAGGATGTCGAACATGGTGTCGCCCTCGGGAATGCCGGGGCTGAGGTCGAGCGGCTCGGAGAACTCCCAGCTGATCGCGCCGGTGACGGGGTCTTCGACCTGCTTGTACAGATCGAGCGTGCCATCAGCACCGCCATTGATCACTGAATCGTCTGCCAGTACGTGCGGGTAGTTTCCGCCACCGATGTTCTCGCCATCGAACTCGCCCGTGAAGAACGGGGTCGATGCGACCACGTCGAGGGTGTCCGGATCGAGCAGGTACAGCACGCCCGACTCGGCGGCCGGGTTGGCCGCGAGCTCGGGGTTGCCGCACGTGGTGATGATGCGACCGTTGGAGTCGACGCGCGGCGTCCCGCAGAGCGCGTAGGCACGGGTCAGGACCTGCGGCTGGATGCCCAGCGGCGCCGGGAAGTCGGTGGTGTCCGAGTTGTAGTGGTCATCGTGGAAGACGCTCTGCTCGCCCAGGAACGGGTGCTCGATGACGTCCTTCGGTGGCATGGGTCGGGGCTTCGCCGGCTTGCCGTCGAAGACAGGTACGGATTCGAGCCCTGGCCCGTCCGGAATTGGCATCGCGCACGCGGCGCACCCCATGATCATCAGGGCCCCCGCGGCCCTCGCTACCGTTCGAATCATCGTTTCTCCCATCCTGGAGGACGCCCACCGCTCCAATTAGGCGTCATCCCACTTGCGAGTTAGAGCACATATTTTTCTTTCGTCAAACCGTTTGTGGGTTTTTTGGCCGGATCGCGGCCGCAGCGAATACCGAAGGTGCGGAAATGCCCTAGACCTCGCCAGAACATTGATCTGCAAGTGGTCGCAGGTCCTTGACCCGCGGGTCAGGCCGCCCTAGTCATCCATAGCGATGCGCACAGGACCGGCGCGAATCCCCATCGAACGCTTGGCGGAGGAGGAGAAGTTTGCCTTCTACGCCTGGGGACCGGTGTTCCTGAGCTTCAACGGTGTGCAGGCTTCAGACGCGTACTTCGAAGCCTTCGACAGTTCGCTCCGCCTCCACATGGGGCGCAATCCCGACTCCGTCTTCATGTACTCGATCCACCGGATCGACCGCGTGACGTCGCAGCCGAGCGCAGAATCGCGCAAGCGAAGCGCGGAGCTGCTCAAGCTCGTCGACCCGGTTCTGCACGGTAACGCCATGGTGTTCGACGTTCGGGGCATGACCGGCGCGATCATTCGGACGTTCGTCAGCGGCGTCTTCCTGCTGACGCGCAGCAAGGTTCGCAACAAGGTCTGTGACGACCCGGTCGAGGGTGCACAGTGGCTCCGCGACCTCGACGCGCCGAGCGTGCCTGACCTGGCCGAGAACTTCGACGCGTTTCTCCACACGGTCCAGAGCGAAGCGGACCGCATCACCGGTCCCAGCCCCCGCACCCGCTGAGCGCTCCGCGATACGCTCGCCCGCGGTGCAGCCGCTGGTGTTCTTCGACCGCGCGATGATGGGGCACGACCCCGGCATCGCGCATCCCGAGTGTCCGGACCGACTGAGTGCGATCGAAGCCGCGCTCGAGGGAGGCGGCCTCGCCCTCGAAGCTGCCGGCGAGGTGGAGCGCGAGGCACTGCTTCGCGTGCACGAGGCCGACTACGTCGACCGCATCTTGTTGCTGCGAGACGAGGAGACCTCTCTCGACCCCGACACTCACGTCTCCCCCGGGAGCGTGCGCGCAGCCATGCTCGCTGCGGGGTCGGCCGTGGCCGCCGTCGACGCGGCGCTCGACGACGGCGCGTCCCCGTTTGCAATGGTGCGACCTCCGGGCCATCACGCCGAGGCTGGCCGCGCGATGGGGTTTTGCCTCTTCAACAGCGTGGCTGTCGCTGCTGCCCATGCCCGACGAGCGCGCGGACTGGAGCGCGTGCTGGTGCTGGACTGGGACGTCCACCACGGCAACGGGACCGAGCACATGTTCGAATCGGATGCGGACGTGCTGTTCGTCTCGACGCACCAGCACCCGCACTACCCGGGCACCGGGGCAGCCTCCGACGTGGGCAAAGGTTCGGGGCGTGGGTTCACGGTGAACGTGCCGATGGGTGCCGGCTGCACCGATGGAGACATGCTCCGAATCTTCGATGAGCTGCTCGACCCGATCGTGGAACAGTTTGCTCCGCAGCTCATCCTCGTCTCGGCAGGGTTCGACGCTCACCGCGAAGACCCACTTGGCGAGCAGCAGGTCACGGACGAAGGCTTCGCAGCTCTGTGTGGCCGTGTGCAGGCCATGGCGAACCGGCACGCACAGGGGCGCCTCGCGCTCCTGTTGGAGGGCGGTTATGCGGTCACGGCGCTCGCCCGGAGTGTGGCCGCGTGTCTGCAAATCCTCGCGGGGGACACTGCACCCGAAGGTGAACGAGCAACGACCGCAGCGGGTGAACGCGCGCTGCAGACCGCACTGTCGGCGCAGCGATCGTTCTGGAAGCTCTGAGCGAGCGCCGCGTCAGCGGTACGCTCTGGGGGTGACCGCCGAGGATCCCAAGGTTCCCGCCCGTCCGCCGTCCGCCGAGGAAACCGGGCGCGTTTCGACACGCTCCCTCGGTGGTGCGGACACGGTGGCCGGCGAGGAGCGCTTGGAGACGCCGACCGGACCGACCGCGGTCGATGAACGCTACCGCGACGAAGGCCGGCTGGGCCGTGGCGGCATGGGCGAAGTTCGGCTGTGCCACGACCGTCGCATCGGACGCGAAGTCGCGCTGAAG
Source organism: uncultured Nannocystaceae bacterium (assembly GCA_964432695.1). Taxonomy (GTDB): domain Bacteria; phylum Myxococcota_A; class Polyangia; order Nannocystales; family Nannocystaceae; genus CAJXVA01. The sequence continues at coordinate 1,959 of CAYSPB010000006.1, read as the reverse complement.
GTGATCCGGCCCGATCGGGCCACGCAGGCCCAGGATCGTATCCGCTTCTTCAAGGAGGCCAAGGTGCAGGGTCAGCTCGAGCATCCCGCCGTCGTTCCGGTCTACGACCTCGATGCGACCGACGACGGACGCCCGTACTTTACGATGAAGCGGGTCGCCGGCAAGACGCTGGCCGACGTCATTGGCGAAGACGACGACGCAGCATACTCTCGGCGTCGCCTGCTCTCCGCCTTCTCCCAGGTGTGCCTCGCGGTGGACTACGCCCACGAGCAGGGCATCGTGCACCGCGACCTCAAGCCCTCGAACATCATGCTCGGCGACTTTGGCGAGGTGTACGTGCTCGACTGGGGCTTGGCCAAGATCATGGGCGACGAAGATCGAACCGCGGTCGAGCCCTCCTCATCGCACGACGAGCTGGACTCCGGCGCCGAGACGCTCGACGGCGAGGTCCTGGGCACCCCGGGCTACATGGCACCCGAGCAGCTCGCGGGCGTGCATGGCAGCATCGGACCTTACACCGACGTCTATGCGCTCGGGGCCATTCTCTTCGAGCTGCTCACCGGAGAGTCGCTGCATCCGCGAGCGTCCGCGCAGCAGGCGATCGGCTCCACGATCGGTGGCGCCGATGCGATGGCCCACGCACGCTGCCCGGAGCGCAACGTCCCACCGGAGCTCGAGGCGATCTGCGTCCGCGCAACCCTGTATGACGGCGCCGAACGCTTCGCGACCGCACGGGCTCTGCATGAGGCCGTCGAGCGCTTTCTCGACGGCGATCGTGATGCCCAGCTTCGTCGGGACTTGGCCCAGCGCTACGCCGACCAGGCCGTGACGGCATTCGCAGCGTTGGACCAGCCCGGCGACGCGACCTCGACTCGGCGCGAAGTCATGGAGATGGTCTCGCGTGCACTCGCCTTCGATCCCGAGCACGGCGAAGCCCGCACGACGCTCATGCAGCTGCTCACCCGCCCTTCGGCAGAGGTCCCCCGTGAAGTCCGGACGCAGCTCGATGCCGGTCGGCGCGACGGCGCCCGTAAGGCGGCCCGCGGCGGTGTTTCGGCGTACATTGCTTGGCTGCCCTTCGCTGCCGTCACGCTCATCATGGGCGTGCGCTCGTGGTGGCTCGTCACCGCGATCCTCCTCCTGATCGCATCGGGCATCGCGATCTCCTACTTCGGGTCTCGGGCGAGGAACGTCGATCCATGGACGACGGCGTCTCTCCTGGTCAGCACCATCACGCTCATCGTGCTCAGCCGCCTAGTAGGACCGCTCGTCCTCATCCCCGGCCTCGCAGGAGCCAACGCGCTCTCGTTCACCGCGCATGCGACCGGTCGGCGGCGCATGGCCTTCGTTTCGGTCGCGGCGCTCGCGGTGATCGTGCCGCTTCTGCTCGAGCTCACCGGCATCTGGGCCCCATCGTACGTGTTCACCGACGCGGGCATGCTGGTCGTTCCGCACCTTGCGTCGCTGCCCGACGTCGCCACGCTGTCGCTGCTGATCCTCGCCAGCATCACCACGGTCATTCTCCCCGCGCTGCTGATGCGCGAGGCCAGAGACAGCGTCGAAGACAGTCGCGAGCAACTCGCCGTTCAAGCCTGGCAACTGCGACAACTCGTTCCCGACACCGAATCGGCTGCAGGCTGACGCCTCCAGGGCAGGCTCCTACCTCCGAGGTTATTGCCGGCCCGGGTGGCGCGCGCTTTCCTTCGAGGAATGGCCGCCAGCTCTCGCAACGCCAATCGTCTCCTGTTCTGGTTCGCGTTCTCGCTCCTTTTCGCACACGAGATGGACGCGATGGTGCGACACGAATGGCGCCTCCTGCCGGGTTTCTCGTCGATCGCCAGCGACACCACCGCGCGTGACCTCTGCACGCTCGTACACATTCCCGTGGTCGCGGTGCTTCCGTGGCTCTGCCTCAACCGGCTGGTCGGTCATCGCGTACAGCAAGGCGTCGACGTGTTT